>JALXAF010000526.1 GCA_026992375.1 Anaerolineae bacterium | reverse complement strand
GAGAGGGTGTAGGGCATGGCGGGCAGCAGCGCAAAGAACGCCTCGGTGACCAGGAACGCGACCACGGCTTTCAGCGGCGTTCGCCATTCGGGCATGACGACCAGCAGGAGGAGGAAGAGGATGACGCCAAAGCCCAAACGCTTCCAAACGCCTGGGCGCAGATCGGGCGAGCCATCGGCCACGCGCATGATGCCGAAGATGAGCCCCAGCACCAGGGCGACCAGGAAGGAGATGATGGTTACCTTGATGGTCATCATCACGCCACGGGCGTTCCAGATGCGTTCCAAAATCCGCAATGGCTGCCCGCTGAAGTCGTCAATGAGAATGACGTTTTTCACGCCCGGAGGCGCTTTCCCTGATAAGGTCGGCGTCGATGTGCTCAGGAGGACGTATTCTTCCGAAGGCTGCAATGGCGGCTGCTCCACCTCGGGCGCGCCTTTGGGGATTTCGAATTTGAACGGGCCTTCTTTGCCCAGAGGGGCCTTGTTTTCGCCGTAGTATTCCACCCAATAGGTGTATTTGCCCGGATCCATGGGCGTCGTCAGGGTGTAGGTCCAACTGCCATCCTTCCCGATCTTCTTCCCCGAGATATTCTGGACTACGTCCTGGTTCCAGGGCAGATCGAAAATGAAATAAAAGGCGTTGCGGTAGTATTCGTTATTGACAATGGAAAAGAAAACAAGAATGGCGATAATTGCGGTGATGATCACCCACCAGGGCATGTGCTCCCAGGGGATGGCCAGTCCCAGACGCCCGCGATGCCGGGCCTTTTCATCCGGGGAAAGGATGGGGGAAAGATCCTTCTGTTTTTTGTCATCCATGCTCAATTCCTTTCGTCAATGCGAAAATAGAGACGCTTATCGATGAATCGATTGCTGGCTGTACAAGAAAATGTCTCACGCAAAGCCGCGGAGCCGCAAAGAAAAGTTTTGCGCCTTGGCGATCTTTTGGCTGCGCTCAGGACATGCTTTGCGTGAGATTATTCTTTTAGGTTCTGGCTCTGCCAGATTGGGGTTATAGCAGTGCGTTGACCGCCGCGGTCGCCGCATCGTAATCAGGGTGCATGGCGATCTCGGGGCAGTATTCGGTGTAGCGGACAACGCCATCGGCGTCGACCACCACCACGCCGCGTTGGCTCAGGCGCAGCTCTTTGATGTGCATGCCGTAGGCGTCGGAAACGGCCATGTCATAATGGTCGGAGACCATGACCGCGTCCTCCAGGCCCTCGGCGCCGCACCACTGCTCCTGCATGAAGGGCAAATCTGCGCTGATGGTGACGACCACGACCTTGTCGTTGCCCTCGAAGGTCTCGTTGAATTTATGGGCCTGGGCCGAGCAGATGCCCGTGTTCAGGCTGGGCACGAAGACCAGCACCCGGATTTTGTCCTGGGTGTCGTTGATGACGTCGAAGGTTTCGGTGCTGAAGCCGTTGGTTCGGCCCGCGGCGGCCGGGGCCTTCTGGCCCACCTGCACGGGTTCGCCCAGCACGGTGAAGGTGGCTTTGTCGAGTAATGTGACGGTTCGTTGGGACATTGTGAGAATTCTCCTGGGAATGTGTGTGGGAATTGCAGATTGCCCAATCATAGTCGAATGGGCGTTTATTTTGCAATCTCCGCTCACCTGCGCCTGCACTGGGCGTCAAGTCCTTGGGCGCGATTGAGAATTCGTGTCAGAGAGCCAGAGCGAAATGCCACGCGCTGGCGCTTACAATCGCAATCGGGGATCCAGGGCGTCGCGCAGGCCGTCACCCAGCAGGTTGAAGCCCAGCACGGTGAGCATGATGGCGATGCCGGGGAAGAAAACCAAATGCGGAGCGCTGAAAACCTGATTGCGTTCGCTGGCGAGCATCGCACCCCACTCGGGAGCGGGCGGCTGTGCGCCCAGGCCCAGGAATGAGAGGCCAGCGGTCTCCAGGATGGCGGTGCCGATGCCCAGGGTGGCCAGGACGATCAGCGGCGGGAAGGCGTTGGGCAGGATGTGGGTGAACAACATGCGCCGGTGGCCCGCGCCGATGGCCTTGGCCGCGTTGATGTACTCCTCCTCCCGGATAGATAGCACGCTGGAGCGGATGACCCGAGCGTAAGAGGGAATGCTGATGATGGCGATGGCGAACATGGCGTTGGTTAATCCCGGGCCCAGCACCGCGACGATGGCGATTGCCAATAACAAGAAGGGGAACGCCATCACCACATCCAATGTGCGCATGATGACGTTCGCCACCCAGCCTCCTGCATAACCGGCGATGGTGCCCAACAGCGTGCCGGCGATGATCGCCAGGCCAATGGTGAAGAAACCGACAAAGAGAGAAATGCGGGCGCCAAAGATCACGCGGCTGAATTCATCCCGCACATTGCCATCGATGCCCATGATGTGCTGCGGCTGATCTGCGGGACATCCCAGCAGATGAATACATGGCTTCTGGCGTTTTTTCACGTGCTCCTTGCCGATAAGCACCTCGTTGGGCTCGTAAGGCGCGATGACGGGAGCAAAGACCGCCGTCAGCACCAGAAGGAGAAGAATGATCATGCCCGCTATGCCGGAACGCTGCCGGAATAGCCGTCGGAATGCTGTAATCCACGGGCCTTCGGTTTTACGTTCCGGAATCGAGATGTTGACGCCGACGGATGACGATTCGGGTTCGGGTGAAGCGTTGTCCTGTTTTTCCATGCCTTCTGTATCTGAATTATTCTTCATGCTCATAGCGTTTGGGGGTCAGGATATTGCAGTGAGGCGAGAAAATGTTGGCGGCTTTGTGTGCGATATTGCTTTACTCGTCGAGTAACTATATACAGGTATCCTGCAAAATGTTCTGCCACGAAGGCTCGAAGGAACGAAGCCACGAAGAAAACCTTATTATTTCCCCT
>JALXAF010000525.1 GCA_026992375.1 Anaerolineae bacterium | reverse complement strand
ATTTCACACCTCCCGGCCTCCTTTTGCCCCCACCCCGCCCCTCCCCCGATACTCGCTGCGCTCGTGTTCGGGGGAGGGAGACGCCCATCTGCTACACAAATTGGCAAAGCGATGGGCTCCTCCCCCGCTTCGACTGACGCCTTGCTAGGGGAAGCCGGGAGGGGGCTTGTCTCCGAACCAAATTTGAAATTGCTGAACGTCCTACAATGGGCCTTGGCATCGTTACAACTGAATGACGTTTGACGCTTGACGTTTTACGCCTCTGGCATGTCGCCTGACGGCGGCTTCAGCATTCACGGTTACACATGCAATCTGCATTCATTCCCCAAAAAATCATGGCTATTCTCAACCACGTCATCACCCAACTCCAAACCATCTACCCGCCCGAGCGCATCAGCCTGGTCCGGTCCATTCTCGCCCAACACGCCCGTGATCAATCCGCGCACGAGGCCCATTTGCCCGACGCGGTGGTCTGGCCGCTGACGACCGAGGAGGTCAGCGCCACGCTGCGCGTGGCCAATGAAGCCCGAGTTCCCGTCACGCCCTGGGGCGCGGGCACCAGCATCGAGGGCAACCCCATTCCCGTCCGCGGGGGCGTCGTCCTGGATCTCAGCCGCATGGATCGCATCCTGGCCATCCATGATCGGGATTTTCAGGTGACGGTGCAGCCGGGCACGCTCTACAAGGATATGAACAAAATCCTCGCCCGCCACGGCCTCTTTTTCGCACCTGATCCCGGGGCCAACGCCAGCATCGGCGGCATGTTGGCCAACAACGCCGCGGGCATTCGCACCGTGAAATACGGCGCCACCCGAGATAACGTCCTGGCCCTGGAGGTGGTTCTGGCCGATGGCCGCGTCATCCACACCGGCTCCCGTTCGGTCAAACAAAGCTCGGGCTACGACCTCACCCATCTCTTCGTGGGCTCCGAGGGCACACTGGGCGTCATCACCGAGGCCACCCTCAAACTCGCGCCCATTCCCGCGCACATCAGCGCCGCGGTGGCCGCTTTTCCCACCGTTGCGGACGCGGCCGAGACCGTGTTCGACATCATCGGCGCGGGCCTGGAGCCCTCGGCGCTGGAGCTGCTGGACGCGACCGCGATTCGCGTCCTCAACACCGATCCCAACATCGATTTCCCCGAAAAACCCACTCTGTTCATGGAGTTTTCGGCCAGCAACGAGGCTGCTCTGGCCGAGAGCATGGCCCTGGTGCGGGACATCTGCCAGGAGCATGACGCATTGAGCTTCGATTCGGGCGTAGGCCGACAGGAGCGGGCCCGGCTATGGCACGCCCGCCATCATCTTTTCGAAACCCACGTACGCTATTTTGCGGGCCAGGATTTCCTGGTGGGCGATGCGTCCGTGCCCATCTCCAACTATCCCGCGCTCATCGCCCGCACCGCGGAGCTGATGCGGCAAATGGGGATGACGGGCAGTCTGCTGGGACACGCCGGCGATGGCAACATCCATACCATCATCTTCTACCCGCCCGACGACGCCGCAGCCCGGGAGCGGGCGATGGCCTTCAACGACGCGTTCGTATCGCTGGCCCTGACGCTGGAAGGCACCAGTACGGGCGAGCACGGCGTGGGTCTGGGCAAGCAGAAATTCATGGCCAAAGAGCATGGCCCTGCGCTGGAGGTGATGCGCCAGCTCAAGCGGACGCTGGACCCCAACGGCATCCTCAACCCCGGCAAAGTGCTGGCGGATTCCTAACCCAGACAAGTCGGAACCAAAAAAGCTGATCTCACACAAAGACGCCAATGCGCCAAGTTTTTCTTTGCCTCTTTTTTCTTTGCGGCTCTGCGTCTTTGCGTGAGACATTCTCTTGCCCAGTGGGCCAGTATTCCATTGATTAAGGCGCTAATCGCTTCGCCTCCATGCCGAAAAAACACGCCAAAATCCTGGTCAAGGTCGCCATCAGCCTGGGCCTGATCCTGTTTCTGCTCAGCCGCATCGATGTCCATGCCCTGGTGCAGAATCTGGCTCGGGCCAATCCCTGGTTGCTGGCCGCGACCCTCCTCCTCTTCGCGTTTAGCATCCCGCTGCGCGCATGGCGCTGGCAGACGCTGACCAACGCTCGGGGCATGGGCGTGTCCTTCTGGCGACTGAATCGATGGTACTACATCGGCGCTTTTTTCAATACGGTGCTGCCCACCGGCTTTGGGGGCGATGTGGCCAAAAGCGTGTATCTGGCCCGTGAGACGGACGACCCGGGCGGGGCCGTGGGCACGGTGGCGCTGGATCGATTCCTGGGGATTCTAGTGCTGCTGGGCATCGGCGCGCTGGCCGCGCCTTTGAGCCGGGCCAGCATCAGCTTCTGGATGCAGATATTCGTGCTGTTGGCCTTTTTCGGCGCGCTGGCGGCCTTTTGGGCGCTGCGCCAAAAAAACTGGATGCGCTGGCTACACAGGCAGGCCCTGCGCTTGCTTCCCGCCGGGTTTCGCCGCCGCATTGAAGGCATGGAAAGCCTGCGCTCGCTCTATATGGCTCTGCAGGATTACGACGGCCCCACCCTGCTGCGGGCCGTCGGCGTCTCGCTGATTTTCAACCTGGTGTGGATTCTGGTCAACATCACTGCGGGGCTTTCTCTGGACGTGCAGGCTTCACTGCTGGATTATCTGGTTTTCACCCCACTGGTCTCTCTGGCCCTGCTCATTCCCAGCATTGGCGGCATCGGTGTGCGGGAGTTGAGCTATGTGGGGCTTTACACCCAGGTGGGCGTTCCCGCCGAGGCCGCGTTCGCTATGTCCATCGTCATCTACCTAGCCACGGTGGTTTCGGGTCTGATTGGCGGGATTTTGATGCTTTTCTGAGATGGCTGTTCTGTAAATAGAACGCAGATGACGCAGAAAAGGCTGATCTACGCAGATAAAAACAGATAAAATCAAAACAATCTGCGAAAATCTGTGTGCACTGTGTACATCAGAGGTTTCTGCGTTCCATTTTCGTTCGTTATGTGTGAGCAATCGCTCATGGCGACTGTTTCGGCGTTTATCTACATTGTACGGAATCAAAGACCCCGGAGGCCTGGCGAGACCCCCGGGGTCTGGTCTTCAGGGGGGCGAATTCGCTCGCCCATAAGGGAGATGCGCTTGTTGCGCTCGTTAGATGCTCCGGTTGCTTCTCTTCCTTAACATGGAAGGGGCTTACGAGCGAAGCGCTAAATGTCAATCTGGTGCGAAGCGCCGGTTTTTCAGTCGATCTCGGCCAGTGCGTCTGTCAGTGCGGCTTCGTAGAGATTGACGCCCTCATCTAGCAGCTCTTCGGGGATGTTCAGGGCAGGGATGAAGCGCAGACTGTTGGTTCCGCAGCCCAGCATAAGCAGGCCATGCTCGAAGGCTTTCTGCACGATGAGGTTGCGCAGCTCGGGCCAGGGCGCTTTGCTCTCCGGGTCTTTGACCATCTCCACGCCCACCATCAGGCCCTTGCCCCGCACATCGCCCATCACGGGATAGCGCTCGGCCATCTCGCGCAAGCGGGACTTGAGATAAGCGCCGCTGCGGGCCGCCATCTCTACAAAACCACCCTCCAGCAAGTCCAACGTGGCCAGGCCCGCGGCGCAGCTCACGGGATTGCCGCCAAAGGTGCTGGCGTGCGCGCCCGGAGGCCAGCGCATTACATCAGCCTTGGCCACGATCGCGCCCAGGGGCATGCCGCTGGCAATGCCCTTGGCCATGCAGATGATGTCGGGCTCCACGCCCCAGTGCTCGGCCGCAAACATCTTGCCGGTGCGCCCGAAGCCGGTCTGCACCTCGTCGAAGATGAGCAGAATGCCGTATTTGTCGGCCAGCTCGCGCAGGCCCGGCAGGAAGTTGTCGGGAGGCACGATGTAACCGCCCTCGCCCTGAATGGGCTCGACGATGATGGCCGCGACCTCGTCGGGCGGCGTAGTGGTCTTGAACAGGTGATTTTCGATGTAATCCAGAGCGGCCTGACCCGGATCCTGTCCGGGGAAGGGATTGCGGTAGGGGTTGGGATAGAACGCGTGGGAGACGCCCGGCACCAGGGGCGCGAATCCGTTGCGCTGGATGGCTTTGGACGCGGTGAGGGAGAGCGCACCGAAGGTGCGGCCGTGGAATGCCTTGTAAAAGGCGATGTAGCGCGGGCGTTTGGTGCGCCATCGGGCCAGTTTGAGGGCCGCCTCCACGGCTTCGGCCCCGGAGTTGCCAAAGAAAACTTTGGTCGGGCCAGAGATGGGAACGATCTTGTTCAGCCGCTCGGCCAGCTCGATCTGCTGAGCGTAGTAAAAATCGGTGCCCGACATGTGCAGGAACGCGTCCACCTGTTGTTTGATGGCCTCCACCACATGGGGATGGCTGTGCCCCGTGTTCGTCACCGCGATGCCCGTTCCAAAATCGATATACCGTTTCCCATCCACATCCCACACTTCCGAGCCTCGTCCCCTGGCCATCACAAAGGGATAGCTGCGGGTGTACGAGGGCGAGATGTTCGCAGCATCGCGGGCGATGAGTTCCTGCGCGAGGGATTTCTGTTTTGCCATGAAATAAGTCCTCCTTGACTTGGTTCTGGCGACGGCCTCACAAAAAGCCGTCAGGGTGAAGGTTCGATTTGAATGTGGCGTATTTTCAAGCCCGGTGCAAAGGCCTGGATGATCGCCATTTTACTCCTTTCCGCCATGGAGAGCGAAACAACGAGTTCTCCGCCTCCACTACTGACGATTTTTCTCCCATTTCGCATCCTCCATCCAGTCTCTAGGATGAGGATGGCGAGAGGGCGGAAGCGCAAATGATTGTATGGCTCTACGATACGACCGCCCGACCAAACGACCAGCCGACTGCAGCCTACATTCCCAACCGTTCGGCCACGATGGCCCAGGCTTTGGCCTTGGCCGCGTCTCCGCGGGCGATGAGTGCATCCATCTTCGCGCTCTGCTCCGCCACGAAAATTTCATCCCTGATGGCATTGAGGTTGATGCGCACGTTCAGGGCTGCGATCATCATGCCGGCATGAGCCGAAAGCACGCCCGCTCCGCCATCGCTGATGACGTTGGGGTTGCCCTTGCTTACCACGCCGGGGGCCAGCTCCAGCACGGCCACGCAGGCTTCCAGGGTCTCCATGGGCGTGCGGGCGGCCTCCTTCAGGCCATCCTGAATGGCCGCGCTGCGCGCGGCTTTTTGCTCGGGCGTCTCTCTGGGCAGCTTGTACGCGGCCATCACCCCGTCGAAGGCCCGGGTGTCCTCCTCCACCAGATCCAGCAGGCGCAAACGCAGGCGCTCCGCTCGATCCAGCGCCGCCTGCATCTCCTCCTCGACATCCGCATATTTCCTGCGGCCAATGGTGAGATTGCAGACCATGGCAAGCAACGCCGCGCCCTGTGCGCCTTCCATTCCTGCGGCCGACCCGCCGCCAGGCGTGGCCGAGCCTTTTGCCAGCTCGGACAAGAATTGTTGGACTGTCAATGCCGTGAGCATAACATGCAACTCCATTGTCGAAAAGTGAAAAGGTGGCAACCACGCATGTGACGAGGTCAAAAACAACGAAGACGAGAAGGAGGCAAGTGACAGGGTCATGCGAAAAAGTCGCCGCTAAAAAACTTGCCGCTTGCAAACCTGCATTGTTCTCGTCCCTTCTCGCCTTCGCGACAAGGCGTTTTCGAGGCCGAAACAGGCTGCCAGAGCAGTTACAAAATTGTAGGATTATAAGTCCTTTCGCGTACATTATAGCAGTTTTGCAAAAGGATGGTATAATGTCATACATCGTAAGGATGCGTTTCAATTTGGGGCGCACTGGCCGAATAGAATTCGGTTCTGAGGGCGTTCCGCCGCATGTCCTCCTGCGAGGACATTTTCGGGCGCAAATTGGCCTGTCTGCGCAGGCAAACAAGCGGCCCATCCAATCAAACTTCCTTATCGCCCCCCCCGCCCGTCTCGGAGCGGGGGAGGAACAAAAGGAGGGGGTTGCCCCCAGCCCTGATTTCAATCGGCAGGTTCTGGCAAGAAATGCAAATTTGCCCCCAAATTGGAACGCACCCCATCGTAACTGCTAACGCACCCCGAATAACAAACCACAGAGGGCGCAAAGACACTAAGAACACGAAGAAAAATGTATAAATTCCCCTTTGTGCCTTTGTATCTTAGTGCTCTTAGTGGTTTTCGGGTGACGACCGGTGACGACCTTAGTAGTTACCATACATCGAATTTTCGGTGCTTTCCCCCATTCCCCCACAGTAAAGGATGATTCAAAATGAGTGATGACAATTCCTTCAACACCCCCTGGATGGATGACGCTTCAGAGGAATCGTATGATCCGGAAGAGGAGGCTGTTGACGAAGGCTATCCCGCCGGTGTTTATGATCCGAATTGGAATGATGAGGATGTTTCTGGTGTGGATGTCGCGGATCCACTGGAGGATGGCATTGATGCGTCTTTTTACGAGCCGCCCGAGCCGCCTGTCACCGACGCTGAACTGAAGCCGAATGAAGAAGCGAAGGATAGTGGCGATTGGTGGCGGGAGAACTGGTGGCGGTTGGCTATTATCATCATCCTGGTGATGGCGATTATCGTGTTGCTGGCCCGCTCTTGCAGCAGTCGCAAGAAAAAGACTCCCGCCATGCCCGGAATCGCTAGTACGCCCACGACAGCAGCTTTGCCCACTTTCACCCCGACGCTGGCCCCTCTGCCCACCCAATCTCTGGAATCCGGTTCCGAGGCCCCTGCTGGCGGCGGCCTGGAGGCAACGCCCGAGGCCACGCCCGCTGAAGCGCCCGCGGTTCAGCCTACGCAGCCGCCCGCGCCTGCGCCAACCACCGCCCCCGCGACGGGCGGCAAGTTCACCATCGGACAGACGGTGGTGGTCACAGGCACGGGCAAGGATAAGCTGTCATTCCGGGCCGGGCCGGGCACCGATTATAAACGCGTTGGCGTGATCAAGGATGGCGTCAGGCTGACGGTCATTGGCGGGCCGGAGAAAGCCGATGGCTACACCTGGTGGCAGTTGAAAACACCCAAGGGTTACGTTGGCTGGGCGGTGGAAGATTATCTTGCTCCCGAACAGTAGAGATGCAGTTCCTGGCCGGGGGACTCTGTCCCCTGGCGTTTACCTCGCACTGAACCATGGCTCCACCAGATGTCGTCAAGCGCGTCGAGCAACTGCGACGCCTGATCAACTATCACAGCTATCGCTACTACGTCCTCGCCCAGCCGGAGATCTCGGATGAGGAGTATGACATGCTGTTTCGGGAGCTGCAGCGACTGGAATCGCAGTATCCCGAGCTAATCACGCCCGATTCGCCCACTCAGCGCGTGGGCGCGCCCCCGGCCGAGGGCTTCGCCAAGGTGCGACATCCCGCGCCCATGCTCTCGTTGGGCAACGTCACCAGTCCCGAGGAGCTGCGGGCGTGGAAAGAACGCTACGAGAAGCTGCTGCCCGAGGGGACGAAAGTCAGTTGGGTGGTGGAGCCCAAAATCGACGGGCTGACCGTGGTGCTGCATTACGAAAACGGCGTCTTCACCCTGGGCGCGACCCGGGGCGATGGCATTGTGGGCGAGGACATCACCAACAACCTGCGCACCATCCGCAGCCTGCCTCTGCACATCCCCCTAACCGAGGATGGCCCGGACGCGCCGCCGCGCCTGGTGGTGCGGGGCGAGGCTTACATGGCCAAGGCCGAATTCGAGCGCTTTCAGACGGAGCAGGCCAAACTGGGCAACAAATTCACCAGCCCGCGCAACACCGCCGCGGGCGCGCTGCGCAACCTGGATCCCAAAGTCACTGCATCCCGCCCGCTAGACGTGCTGGTCTATCACATCGTGGTCATCGAGGGCGCGGATGGTCCCGCCACCCAATGGGAGACCCTGCATTATCTGCGCGACCTGGGTTTTCCCGTGGCCCTGGCCTATTGCCGTCTGTTCGATGATTTCGACGCTCTGGTGGATTATTGCGTCGGCTGGGTGGACGAGAAGGACAAGTTGCCCTTCGAGGTGGACGGGCTGGTCATCAAGATCAACGAACTGGCCCTGCACGATGTGCTGGGGTTTGTGGGCAAGGACCCGCGCTGGGCCGTGGCCTACAAATATCCCGCGGCCGAGGCCATCACCCGCCTGCTGGACATTGTGGTGGAGGTGGGACGCACAGGCGTGCTCACCCCGCGCGCCGTGCTGGAGCCGGTCTATCTGGCCGGGGCCACCATCAGCTCGGCCACGCTGCACAACGCGGATTACATCGCGGAGAAGGATATCCGCATCGGCGACATGGTCATCGTGCGCCGGGCGGGGGAGGTCATTCCCCAGGTGCTGGGGCCGGTGAAGGAGTTGCGCACAGGCGACGAGAAGGTCTGGCGCATGCCCGAACGCTGCCCCTCCTGCGGCGAGCCGGTGGTGCGCTATCCGGGCGAGGTGGCGTACTACTGCGAGAACACCGCCTGTCCCGCCCAGCTTGTGCGCCGCGTCGAGTTCTTCGTCTCACGCCCGGCCATGGACATCGAGGGTTTTGGCCCGCGGCAGGCCAGGCTTTTCTACGAAAGGGGCTTCATCAAAGAGATTGCGGACATCTACACCCTGAAGGAGCGCCGGGAGGAGCTGCTGGCCCTGGAAGGCTATGGAGAGAAGAAGGTGAACAATCTGCTCAACGCCATCGAGGCTTCCAAGGGGCAGCCCGCCACCCGGGTGCTGACGGGCCTGGGCATCCGTTTCGTGGGGCCCATCACCGCGGAACTCCTGCTCAATCACTTCCGCTCCATCGACGCCCTGGCACGGGCCACGGTCGAGGCGCTGTCTGCGCTGGAGGGCGTGGGCCCGCGCATCGCGGAATCGGTGCGGGCGTGGTTCTCCCATCCCGCCAACCAGCGCACCGTGGCCCGGCTCACATCCTACGGCTTGCAAATGGCCCTGCCCGAGGAGGAAAAACCGGCCGAGGCTCTGCCTCTGGCGGGCAAGATCTTCGTGTTGACGGGCACGCTGCCCACCTGGACGCGGCAGGAGGCCACCGAGATCATCAAACGTTACGGCGGCAAGGTCACCAGTTCGGTCTCCCGCAAGACCGACTACGTGCTGGCGGGCGAGAATCCCGGCTCCAAGTTACAGAAGGCCCAGCAGTTGGGTGTGCCCATCATCTCGGAAGAAGACCTCAGGCGAATGATCCAGCAGCAGTAAAAATCGTTACCATATCATTCTCGACATTCTCTTTTTTCACACCTTTTTGATCACTGGAGGTTTTTTCATGGACTGGTTGAGTTTTTTCGTTGGCGCACTTGTCGGATGGATAATCGAATGGCTCATCGATCATTTCTTCTTGGGGCGGCGACGCGTTGCCAAGTGGCAAAAACGATGCGATGATCTTCAGGCAGAAAATGCAGCGCTCAAAGCGACGAATGAACGACTGCAAGCGCTACAAGATCAGGCTGCTGAATTGAACGCAAAATTGAAGTCTTATGAGGCAGAGCGTCGAGAGATGGCGCAGGAAATCGATGCACTGAATGTTGCGCTGGCAGACACGCAACATCAATTGGAATTAGCGACGAGCTTCGCCGAGATGAGCGCCGGTTCGGATTACACTGAACAATCGACGCCCGAAGTCGAGATTGAGACGCCCGAGATCGAACCGGAAGCACTCGGGGTTGATGCAGATGCGCTGGCTGTGGAGAGCGAAGCGCCAGAAGTCGACATAGAGACGCCCGAGACCATTGTCGATATCTCTGAGGTCGACGTTGAGACGCCCGAGATCGAACCGGAAGCGCTCGGGGTTGATGCAGACGCGCTGGCTATGGAGAGCGAAGCGCCAGAAGTCGACATAGAGACGCCCGAGACCGTTGTCGATATCTCTGAGGTCGACGTTGAGACGCCCGAGATCGAACCGGAAGCGCTCGGGGTTGATGCAGATGCGCTGGTTGTGGAGAGCGAAGCGCCAGAAGTCGACATAGAGACGCCCGAGACCGTTGTCGATATCTCTGAGGTCGACGTTGAGACGCCCAAGATGGATGTGGCTCTGCCCCAAGCCGATACAGCTATTGTCGAGGAAGGTGATTCGTCCCTGACCGCAGACACGCCGTCTCGCGGTGAAGAAGTCGAGCTCCCGGACGCGGCGTCTCAGGCGGATGATCTGCGCATCATCGAAGGCATTGGCCCCAAAATCTCACAGCTCCTCAACGAAGCCGGCATCTCCACCTTTGCTCAACTTGCCAGCGCTGATATCGAGGACTTACGCCGGATTCTGGCCAATGCAGGGTCCCGCTTCAGGCTAGCAAAGCCCGACACCTGGCCCGAGCAGGCGCGGCTGGCGGCCGACGGCGACTGGGAGGCGTTGGAAGCCCTGCAATCCGAGCTTACGGGCGGCAGGCGATAAAGGTCGGCTCTTCTGGCTTGGTTAAGCCCACTGGAAAAAGGTCATCTCACTACGGAGGCACGGAGGAGACGGAGAAAAATCGTAACTGCTAACGTACTGAAACTATGCAGGTCACGGCGAGAAAACGCTTGCTGCAGCAATGATTGCCATTGACGCCAACCCGCGTCATGCGTAAAACGTCAAACGTCAGGATGTTATCGCCAAAGATGAATCCTACAATGGACCATGACATCATTACAGCAATGTGACGTTTGAAGCTTGACGGTCGTGGCATGTCGCCTGTTGGCGGCTCTAATCTTCAAAATTTGATATGTGAGCTATATAGTCACAACGTACTCGACTTTAAGCCTCAAAAAGCCACGAAGGCTCGAAGTCTTTCGAAGACGCGAAGAGAAAAATAGACATTATCGGAAACAACCTGCGGCGAGGCGAGCTATCAACCTTGCGCCCAATCATGCCCGAATCAAAGATCAATGAGTAATGATTAAAGTGAAAACCACGTTGATTTAGCCTTTAATCATTATTCATTAATCATTGAGTTCTGTCGGCAGCAGTATGACGCCAGACGTGAGAAACAGCTTTCTTATTTCCGATAACATCTAATAAAGAAAAATACTTCACGCCATCATCTTCTTCATGTCTTCGTGTTCTTCGTGTCTTCGTGGCAAAAAGTGGTGATGAGACCTTAGTAGCTACGAAAAATCCCTCAAAACGTCGTCTTCTCATCTTCCTGCGGTTCATGGGCGTCCCACCATGGAGTGAAGTGCGTGGGAGCGGTGGCCTCGGAAGGATCCCGTGGCGGATTTTGACATTTCCCGCCACTTTGGGTGACGCGATCCAGCGCTTCGAGAGTGGTGTAGTAATAGGATTCGGCCCGTTCGGGCGTGGAGCCGATGGCCACCATGCCCAGCTTGCCATATTCGGAAAGCGCGCCGATGAGATGAAAGACCATGCCTTCCTGGGTGCCGCCATGAAAGTGCAGGCCCTCGCAGAGGGCGATGTCCATCAGATCTTCGGGCGTCAGGCCCTTATAGGCGTCGCTGTGTAGATTGTCGGTGGCGTAATAGTACCGGGGCTGCCCCGTGCCTGTGTAATACATGCCGTCTTCCAGGTTGTACTCGCCATGGGTGAGGAACTTCAGGGTCATAAAAGGATGAGTGGTGCCGCCCTTGCGTAAGTTGATCTCCAGCGAATAGTGATCCCAGCCGCCATCAGGCCGGGGAACCGAGACGAAATCCACCGAAAACCGCCCGATGGCCCCGCGGGTGCTCAGTGCGTGGCCTACGCGTCGCCCGATCTCCTGCAATTCCAGCCGATAATCTTCGCTGGCGGGAAATGTCGCGCCAAGGTACACCTGTTTGGTGGGGCCGCCCAAAATCTGCTCGTGGGTTGAGACCACGGTTCCCTGGCCCAGAGGATTGATGAGACCCTGCACCGAAGGTGAACGCTTGTTTTCGCCTTCAATGAAAACCTCGACAATGCCCTCCATCTCCTGAAATTTGTTCATAAAACGTTCATATGTCTCGGTGGGATTTTCGAATCGCAGCCTGCGAGGCAGTTCCTTTTCCACCCACGATTCGATTCCGTCACCTTCTGGCGCGTCGCTAAAATCGAAGATAGCGTTGCCCTCGCCCGAAAAGCCCTCGTTTAGCTTGACCACGGTGCGACGCAGGTCTGGGTATTTTCTCTTGAGCGCGGCCAGCGCCTCGATTACATCCCGTTCATCCTGCAAATGCTCAAAACCATCGGGGAAGAGCACGCCCGCCTCTCTGAACAATTGCCGGTTCCAGCTTTTGTTGCCCAGTTTCGCCAGATCCGGATCCAGGGCGTAGAGCGGCACGCCGAGCAGCACCGAAAGCCGCCGCTCGTGGGGCGTGGAGTTGAAGCATTCCATGTAGGCGGAATTAGGATAGCGAATGCTCTCGCGGATGCGCTGGATGAGCCGGGGGCGGGCCAATATCTTTTCGGTGAGAGAGAGGGAGGATGCATCGTGGCAGGCCAGCAGGGTGAGGCGGTCCCGGGCGTGGGAGCCGGGCACGCCAGGCAGCAGATTCAGGAAATAATCCACGATGGAGGGATCGATAGACTCGCTGGTGACGAAGATCACCTGGGTGCGCGGCAATTGCAGCATCATCAGATAATACAAAAGCCGCTGTTCGTAGAAGTTAATGCCCGGGATTTTCGCCAACACCTCCTGGTCTAGCGTCAGACTGGGTACAACGATGACGGTGCGAGGCGTATGACGATAAGGCAGCACTTCCTCGTAAAGATCGAGCAAATGGGCATTGAACGCGTTGAATCGACGTCGGATTTTCGCTTCGGGCAAACGCATTAGATCAAAAATAGTTTCATTGAAGATGGGACGGATCATGACATTCCTCTCAAACAGGAGGGGGCGAATGGAATTACTTCCCATTATAGCCAAAAAAAGAGAACCGACAAGATAAATTTTGTAATTGCTAACGTACTCGACTTTAAGCCTATAAAAGCCGCAAAGGCTCGAAGTTTTTCGAAGGCGCGCAGGAAAAAATAAAGAAATCACGCCTTCATCTTCTTCGTGTCTTCGCGGCAAAAAGTGGCGGTGAGGCCTTAGTAGTTGCTAAATTTTTGTCATTAAGGAGACAATGATTGATAATGGATGAATTATCTTTACACACGCACATCATCTCTCAATAAGAACGCAATCACAATGAACGATTCTCTGACCAAGCTTTATGTCGAACTCACCACCTCATGTAATCTGGATTGTGTGATGTGCGTGCGTCGCACATGGAGGGATGAGGGCTACGGCCCTATGCGCTGGGAGCTGTATCAGTCTCTCATCGAGCAATTGCGGGCGTTTCAGCAGCCGCCCATTATCCATTTTGGCGGTTACGGCGAGCCCATGACCTATCCCTGGTTTCTAGAGGCTATCGAACTGGCGAAAAGCATCGGCGCTCAAGTGGAGATGACCACCAACGGCACGATGCTCACGCCCGAGTTGGCCCAGGCCCTCATCGATCTGGATGTGGACAAGATTATGGTGTCCATCGATGGCGTTTCGCCCGAGGTGTACGGCGATATCCGGATTCATGGCGAGTTCAAGCAGGTGATCAACAATTTCATCGAGCTGTTTCGCCGCAAGGTGTCGCAAAGAGGTCGCGGCCTGCACAAGCCAGTGGTGGGCGTCTCTTTTGTGGCCATGAAGCGCAACATCGCCGATCTGCCCCGACTACCTCAACTCGCCCATCAGATCGGCGCCACCGAGATCAAAGTCTCCAATGTC
This sequence comes from Anaerolineae bacterium, assembly GCA_026992375.1. Taxonomy (GTDB): domain Bacteria; phylum Chloroflexota; class Anaerolineae; order J102; family J102; genus M2005. Next base: position 18,308 of record JALXAF010000525.1, on the reverse strand, counting down.
GTGCCCTACTACCCTTCGCTGGCGGATGAGATTTTGTATGATCGGGCCATGTACGCTCTGGCCTATCGCTCCTCACCCGCCATCCCCAACATGAGTCTGCCCAAGATGAATCTAGATGAAACCACAGCACCCCCGCTGATTGAGGTCTTCGATTCCACCGTCACCCTTAGCTGGAAGCAGAGCTCGCTGAGTCGCTACAATGATTACTGCGAATTCACGCAGCAGGGCTATGCGGTCATCCGGCGGGATGGCGCAGTCGCGCCCTGCCTTGAGTTGATGCGAGACCACACCGTCTATCTGCTGGGACGTCCGCAGCATGTAACACACTACACGCTGGGCAACATCGCCCGGCAGCCGCTGCGCGAGATTTGGGAGTCGACCGAGTACAGCGATTTCCGCCGTCGGGTGCGGGAATTCCCCTATTCGCCCTGTCTCACCTGCGGGGGATGCGAGCGCTTCGAAGAGAATTTCCAGGATTGCAATGAGAACAACGTCTTTCCTGTGTGCGGGCGTTGTCCCTGGGCCCAGGGCTTCGTGCAGTGCCCCTGACGCGCTCGGGCAAAGATTTCGGCAGGGAAAACATACCGCCGAATTTGTGTCCGGTTGCTAAATCCTTTTATAATTGGGGACGAAATTATTTCCAGCACACCAACCACCATTTCCATTGGAGACGTTTCATGGGTAAAGGCGACAAACGCACCCGTCGCGGCAAGATATGGAAGGGCACGTATGGCAAGTATCGCCCTAATCCGAAGAAGCTGCGAAAGCTAAAAGAAGAGAAAGAATCACGCAAGTGAGAACAGAACCTCGGCCCGGGCCGGGGTTTTGTTCTTGGGGCGACATGGAGACGAACATATTGAGCGATACGCAAGACGCCCGTCAGCTTGATCCAGAAGATGGGCTGATGATATGATTTTTTCCGTCCCCATTGCCAGTGGCGACGCTGGCGTCCCATCATTATCTCAATCACGGAGGTTATCATGGCAAAAGTCGATATCCGGGGCGTTCCCTACAGTTACCAAGTCATCGGGCAAGGCCCGCCTGTGCTTTTCGCCCATTGTCTCACATGGAATCATCGCGAATTCGACGCGCAGGTCGCGACCCTGGCGGAGCGCTACACCCTCATCCTGCCAGATCAACGCGGGCATGGCGACACCGGATTTCCCCCTGAGCCCTACAGCCTGAACGATATGGTGGATGATCTGTACGAGCTGTTACAAAAGCTGGGTGTGGGCCCGGCGCACTATGTGGGGCATTCCATGGGTGCGATGATGGGCCCCATCTTCGCCCTGGCGCATCCCGAAGCGCTGCGCTCCCTCGCGCTCATCGGCGGTTCGGCCGCAGCCGAGAGCGGCGTGCGGCTGGAGAGCTATCGTCAGCTCGTCGCCGCAGTGCGGGCCGGGCATCATGCGCCCGTGGCCGAAAAGCTGACGGGGCTTTTCTTTAGCGAGACCAGCCGTCGGACGCGCAAAGAGGCCATCGCCCGTTTCATGGATGATTTTTTGAACATCGATGGCGAGGGATTGCACTGGACCGCGGAGGCGGTGTTCGAGCGGGAGGATCTGAGGCCCCGGCTGGGAGAGATCGCATTGCCCGCCCTGGTGATGACAGGCGAGCAGGATGCGGTCACCTCACCAGATATGGCTCGCGAGATCGCTGCAGGCATCCCCGACGCCCGGTTGCTCCTTGTTCCCCGAACCGGACATTTCCTGCCGGTGGAGGCGCCCAATACCGTCTCGGGCGCATTGCAGGATTTTTGGGAGACGCTGTAGCAAGCGCGACGGTTGGATTCGCCGCGGATAACATGGGCTCGTGCGAACGGGTGCGAAGCCGTCCGCGGCGAATCTGGCGAGTCGAGGCGCTATTTGCCTGGAAGTGGCGTCGCCAGAGCGCCAACTATCGCACTGTTGAACAAAACCAGCACCGCCAAAATCACGTTGATCACCAACAATGTGAAATTCAGTTTCTCTCTTTTTGTCATGGCCGCCGAGGCGGGCCCGCCGTCCAGGCGTTTCCCGGCCTGTTTTCCCTGCATTTTTCCCGGCTGTCCCCCAAGACCAGAAGCGCCGCCAGGCCCAGGCGTCGGCATTGGCTTGGGCGCCAGCACGATGGAGCGGTATAAGGCGATGCCGATCATCACAATGACGATAATGTGCTTGATGCTGAGAGCAACGGAGTAGGCGTTGCTGAACGAGAAGAGCCGCACGAACTCCGGACTGCGGCGGCTCATCAAAAGACCGGTGATAACCAGGCCCGCCATACTGATGTAAACCCAGATGCGCTGTTTTTTCTTGAACGATCCCAGCGTCTTTTTGGCTTGCGGGCCCGCACCCAGCGCTTCCTTGACTGCAGGCGTGTAAGCGATGAGCGTCACGATCATGCCGCCCATCCAGATTACGGAAAAGATGGTGTGAAGGAATGAAACGACTGCAAATGCGATGATTCGCGGAGACATGGTTCGGCTCCTTTGTGAGAATAGCGGAAGATAGTGTCATGCGACCGCCTGGTTGCTTTTACGCGATTGCATGTATATCAAAATCAGAATCATCGCCCAGACCGCCAGCCGCACGCTTATGGTCACGATGCTTTCGTGCGTTTGGAATTTTCGGTTTGGGTGACGGCTTTCTCCAGCAATTTTAGCAGCGTCCGCCGCTCGTCAGGAGTCAGGCCCGACAGCAGCCTTTCGAAAGTCTGTCGCCGGAAAGCATACGTCTGCTCGTATAGCTCTCGTCCCTTGGGCGTGAGGAAAATCTGCACCGCCCGCCTGTCGGCAGGATGAGGACGCCTGTCGATGAATCCGGCCTTCTCCAGATGACGAATGCTGACGCTGACGGTGGGCGTCGAAAGCTTGAGGCCACGGGCGATCTTTTTGACGCCGCAATCGGGCGACGAACCAACGAAATCAATGATGGCCATCATGGATGGAGACGCCTGCGCCGTCTGTGGCGGGGGCGCCGTCGGGGAAAGTTGTCGCAGGCGCTTCATCAGGGAAAGCAGTTGAGCTGCGTCCTGCTGAAGATTCGTAGTTGTCATGGGATTGGGATGCAACGAGAATTATTAGTTTTGCAAACTAACTTTACCACACCAAACAACCGTCGGTCAAATCCTGACTTTGCTGAAGCCGGCTTTGTCTCACGCCAACGCGCAAAAGCCGCAAAGAATTCTTCGCTTCTTTTTCCTTTTGCGCCTTGGCGTCTTTGCGTGAAATCTATTTTCGGAACAGTCCAACGGCGGGCGCACCAACGCCGATACCGATGAAAATCCCTTGTTACGTCATTCCGACGACCGCAGGGAGAAGGAATCTCCTCGTGTGCAAGGGGATTTCTCGGTCGCTGCGCTCCCTCGAAATGACGTAAGAGAGCCTATTTGCGGAACAGCGATCCTGTCCCCTCCTCGATCTATTTGAATCGCCGCGCCAGCTCCGCCTCGATCTGCTCCCAGGTCAGATCGCGTTGGGCCAGCAGCACCAGCAGGTGGTAGATCAGGTCCGCGGATTCGTAGATGACGCGATCGTCGCCCTCGCCTTTGGCCGCGATGATCACCTCGATGGCCTCTTCGCCGATTTTCTTCAAGATTTCGTTCTCGCCCGAGCGAAATAAAAACGCGGTGTAGCTGTCCTCAGGCATGGCGATTTTGCGCTCCTGGATGGTGGTCCAGAGCTGCCGCATGGTGGTTGATGTCGATGGTGTCATGGTGATTTCCTTGAATTTGTGGGATCGCCCTTGCTAGTCTCCGATGAGCGTATTTTTGCAAAAACACAGATCGGGCGACGCGGCGTCTCCGTATTCTATCACAACTGAATGTGGAAGATGGGAAAATGACCGCGTTTCAGTTCTTCTTCTCCAGTCTTCCACCCGATTTGCGGAATGAAGTATAATTTGGGAAGATGACGTTGTTTCAACCTCATTCCACGGAGGCGCGCCCATGCGATCCCACTTCCCCTCGAAGCGTTTTTTCATCTTACCGCCGATTTTGTTGGGCCTGCTGATACTCCTGGCGGCGTGCAACATTGCGTCCAAGGGCCCGATGGATAATCAAGGCAATATCATCGGCCAGGCCGAAATCCAGTCTGTGGCTGTTCACATCTCGGGAGAAAGCCCGCCTTACGATATCCAGGTGGAGGTGAAGGGGACGCTGCCCGACGCCTGCACCAGCGTGGGCAAGGCCACCGCCTCCCGGCAGGATGATCGTTTTCAAGTGGAGGTCGCCACGCTGCGCCCGGCCAAAGAGCGCTGCAAGAAAGAGCCACAATCCTTCACAAAAACCATCCCCTTGAACGGGCTGGGATTGCCCGCGGGGGATTACGCGGTGCTCGTCAACGGCATCCAGAGCAGTTTCGCCCTGGCCCAGGATAACGTGCCGCCCACGCCAACGCCCACCGCCACGCCGTTGCCGCCGGTGCTGCTCCCCGCCATCGAGCCGCCCACGGCCACGCCCGAGCCGACGCCCACGGTCACCCCTGCGCCCGCGGAGGCGGAGAACAACGCCTGCACCTATCGCGTCATCTTCGTCAAAGATGTGACTGTGCCCGACAACGCCAAGATCAATCCGGGAGCGCGCTTCACCAAGACCTGGCGGCTGAAAAACGGGGGCTCGTGCGCCTGGCCGGAGGATGTGGCGCTGGTTTTCGCTGGGGGCGAGCAGATGAACGGGCCCGACAGCCAGCCTCTGGGCGTGACGGTAAAGCCGGGCAAAAGCGTCGATATCTCGGTGGATCTGGTCGCACCCGCGGTCAAAGGCGCTTACACCAGCAAATGGCTTTTGCAGACGCCCGCAGGCGAACGATTTGGCCTGGGCGGTGACGGCAAGACGCCTTTCTGGGTAAAAATCCGCGTGCCGCGGAACGCGCCCGCCGGCGACGCGGCCAACGGCGTCATCAGCGGCTTTGTGTGGCATGATCTGTGCGCGGCGGATCAGGCCACCGCCGATTCATTGCCCGAGGGCTGCGACATTGCGCCTGGAGGCGGCGTCATGGCCGACGGCGTCTATCAGCCGGGCGAGCCTCCCATTGGCGGCGCCGAGATCACGTTGGGCGCGGGCCCGTGCCCCAGCTCGGGCCTGGCCGTCATCCAGGCGGAAGCCAATGGCAAATACGCGTTCAAGGGGCTGAAGGCGGGCGAATACTGCGTCAGCATCGACACTGCATCCGACTACAACCACTACATCTTCATTCCCGGCCGGTGGACTCATCCGCCCGACGGCCAACAGACCGTGACCCTGGCGCCGGGCGAGACCAAAACCGACGTCAACTTCGGGTGGGATTATGAACTGGCTCCCTGACCCATGAGCACCGAGATCGAGTTGAAATACCGGCTGGATGACGCGCTGGCCCGACGGCTGCTGGCACAGCGCCGTTTGGGCGGTTATGCGCTGACGCCCTTCCAGCTGAAACAGGTGGTGGATGCTTATTACGACACGCCCGACCGGCGCGTGGCCCGGGCCAGTTACGCCCTGCGATTTCGGCGCAAGAATGGCGCGGCCTCATTGCAGCTCAAGAGCCTGGCCCCCGCCAGCGGCGTCTGGCACCGGCGACGCGAGCTGCACATCCCCACCGAGCATCCCACCGAGCCCGCGCGCTGGCCTCACACCCCCGAAGCGGATATGTTGCGGGCGATCGTAGGCGAGCAGCCCCTGGAGCGCCTGTTCACCATTCATCAGCAGCGCCACGAGGCCCGGGTGCTGGATGAGCAGGGCGCGCCCTTCGCCTTGCTCAGTCTGGACGAGGTGCGCTGGCGTGCGGGCCAGCGAGAGGATCAGGCGTGGGAGCTTGAGATCGAGCTGCTTTCCCATGGGGATGAGGCGTCGTTGCGGGCCCTGGCCGACGCCTTGCAATCCATGCCGGGCCTGCATCCTCAGACTGAATCGAAATACGAGCGGGGCCTGGCGCTATTGCAGGGCTGATCTCACGCAAAGCCGCCAATGCGCCAAGTTTTTCTTTGCCTCTTTTTTCCTTTGCGGCTCTGCGTCTTTGCATGAGACATTTTCTTGCTCAGTGGGCCAGGATTCCATTGATAAGGTGATAACATCTATTGCATCGTTTTGGCGCAGTAGAGGGGCGCGGGAATGTCATCCAGGATGGGGGAGACAGCCACGTCCTCGCCCGAAGGCTTATGCAGGCGCAAAACGCCCTGCGGTTTTGGCTCCGCAGGGATGGCCATGCCATAAAGATAGCCGCCGTCCGGGCAGAGAGCCATGGCGGTGATGACGCCCCGAGGCGAAGCCTCGAAGACCAGAGACGCCTCGCCCGGCCTGTTCATCGAGACCTTCAGCACGCGCACCAGCCCAAGGGGTCCGTCGGTGGGCTGCGACGCAATGAAGACCTCGTCATTCTCGACGCCGAAGGTCGGAATCAAGTAGGGGATTTCTTCTCCCGGCGCCGCCTGGTAGAGCTGCGAATGCACCCGCCCGGAGAGATCCATCGCCTGCACTGCGCCGGCGCCCAGATCGAGGAAGGCGCGATAAGGATGAGCCGCTGATTGCGTCAGATCGCGCCATTCTTCGGGCGAGAGGGGCGTCAGCACGTGATGCTCATCCGACCGGAAGTGGCGGATGCCCGTGGCTGCGGAGGCGGCCGAGAACAGAAATGTCATTTCCTCGCCCGGAATGTAATCGACCGCGCCGACTTGAGGCGCGTCAACGGGCGCGAGCCAGGCGCCGATGATCCCCCGAGCCGGGTCGTAGGCCGCCAGCCAGTTGCGGTTGCAGCGCACGCTTTGCCGCCAGACCAGCAGCGGAGGCTGGCCGGGGCGAGAGAAGGAGGCGGGGAAGGGCGCGAAGTCGGGATCGGGCAGAGCCAGAACATTGGCCACGTCGCCGGGCAGCCATTCCACCAATGCAACCTCGGTCACGCCTTTTTCCTTTCCCTCGCGCAAACGCCAGGCCAGAATCGCCGCGTTATCGGCAAGGGGGGGCGTTTGCAGGACGGGAGGCGGAACCGCCCGATCCAGCGTTATGGTCTCGAAGCCCAACCGCAATCCTTCATCCAGCCATTGTCCCTGCACCCGCACCCGCGAGCCGGGAGCCACGCATTCATAATCCAGGCCCGAGCCGTCGACCATAACAAAGGCTGCATCCGCCGATGGCTCCAGCAGCACGGTCTGGCCGGTGGGCGTGCGCCCCAGCAGCCGTCCCCGGGCGTCGGGCGTGGTGGTGAGCAGGATAACGGTTTGGGGCGCTGGCCCCGGGCCCGCTTTCGGCTTCTCCGAAACAGGCTCGCCCGGATGTTTCATCAACGACTGCGCGGCCTCTTCGACTTCCAGGGCGGATATGTGGGCGATGCGTTGATAAGCGTCATCCCAGCCAGCCGCGTCGGGCAGGGCCGCGCTCAGGGCCAGCAGCGCGTCCGGGCCTTTCGTTCGCAGCAGCCAGGTCATCATCAGCCGGGCCGCGGCGTCGGGCGCGTCGGGCGGAAGTTCGGTGATGAGATCAGGGGGCAGGCCCGTGACCGGCGAAACCCAATGCCCCTTCAGCTTGTTCGCCCACCCGGCCAGGATGGCGTCGGGAACGTCGCCCGTGGCCCATTGCCAGGCCAGCGCCTCGTCGATGGCATTTTGCACTCGCGCTGCGCCGGGCAGATGGGATGTGACGGGCGTCCGCTCCCGGGCGTCAGCCACGATGCGTTTCCCCAGCTCGACCCGGAGCATTTGCTGGGGCGTCAGGCCCGGAGGCGGCGCGTCGATCAGGTCTACATGGGGCGAGTTGATCACCAGCCCCGAGGTCTTCTCCGCCGGATGCACCAGGTCTCCCAACTCCTGGGGGATGATGATCAGCTTGCCGACCGCGGGCGTCAGTCCCAGCCCCTGCATCAGCGTCGTCAGGCCGGGGAGATCATCGGCCAGCTCCTGGGCGAAAGCCGCGTCTTCATCCCAATAGATGAGCTGGAACCCGCCCGCGTCGTCGATGCTCTGCTTGTAACCCCAGCCCGTCGCCACAAAGGGCGCGCGCCGCCAATCCTTGCCCGTGTAGAGGCGATAGTGGCGATATTGGCGCACGCCATTCGCCAGCAATTCCACCCGGGCGTTGATCCCGTCGTATCCCACTGATTCCACCTGAATTTCGGGCTCGGGCAGCCCTTTTCGGGCCCGCACGCTGGAAAGATAGCGGAATCGCCAGCTCCGGGGAGCTCGGGGATCGAGCATATCGTTCACCGCGTTGATGCCGCCCATCGAGCGGATGTGCTCCTCTTCCTGGATCACCGCGGTCAGGTCCTTCTTCAGCCGCTGATGCACCGCGTAATAGCGCCAGGCGATGACGCTCGCGACCAACAGCGCCAGAGCCAGCAAGACCACCAGCGCCTTCAGGATGATCTTCAACCAGCGGGGCGTTGGATTTTTGGTGGAGAGTACGAGGACTTCTTCTTGATCCTCGGGCGACCAGGTGCTCATGGTCGTCTATTTTAGCACAAGGGGAAGGTCAATGATCAATGATTGATGATTGTTGACAACGCTTTCAAATCTCGACCAAATCTTTGATCATTCCCGCCATTTCCACTACACTCCCCTGGTCACGTTCAGCCAATCTTACGGATCACGCGTCTCCCATCATGTCCCGCCGCGACGCCGCCCGTTTCATCATCCTCTCCGCCATCTGGGGCTCCTCCTTCCTGTTCATCAAGCTGGGGCTTCTGGGGGGCATGGGCCCCCTGACCCTGGTGATGCTGCGTTTGTTGCTTGGGGCGGCGGCGATGGCCCTGCTGGCCTGGAAGCTGGGGGAGCATTTGCCCCCAGGCTGGCGCATCATCGGCGTCATCTTCCTGGTGGCGCTGGTGAACAACGCGCTGCCCTTCTCCCTCATCACCTGGGGCGAACAGCACATTCCCTCGAGCCTGACCGCCATCCTCAACAGCTCCGTGCCGCTCTTCACCGTGGTCATCTCCCATTTCGCGCTCAGCGATGAGCGATTCACCTGGAGCCGGGTGGCGGGCGTGACCATGGGATTTCTGGGCGTCTTCATCCTGTTTGCGCCCGATCTGCTCACCCAGGGCCTCAGCGGCGCAGTCGTCGGGCAATTGGCCATCGTGCTGGCCACGCTGGGCTACGCCACCGGCTCGGTCATCACCCGCAAATATCTGCAAGGCGTGCCCTCGGCCACCCTCGCCGCTCTGCAACTGGGCTTCGCCCTGCTGTGGATGCTCCCGCCGGCCCTGCTGTGGGAAAAGCCGTGGACGTTGCAGCCCACGGCTTTGGCATGGTTTTCGGTGTTGTGGCTGGGGTTTTTGAGCACGGGCCTGGCCTATTTTATCTTCTTCCAGCTCATCAAATCCATCGGGGCCACGCCCACCTCCCTGGTGACCTACGTCATCCCGGTCTTCGCGGTCATCTTCGGCGTCATTTTTCTGGATGAGCGGCTCTATTGGGCGCAACTGGCCGCGCTGGCCCTCATCGCCGCGGGCGTGTGGCTGGTCAATCGACGTTGATCACAGGCAGCGCGGGCGTGGGCGTGGCGATTCCCCAGCGCTGGGGCGGCTCGCCGGACGATAAACCTGATCCAGCTCATTTCCATCTCTTCCCCGCTGCTGGTACAATCCAGGCAAATCTCTTATCGTTTCGACACAAGGAATTTAGAAAATGCAAGATTATAAATCGCTTTATCTGGCGACCACCGAATCTCACTGCGGGAAATCGCTGGTTTCGCTGGGGATCATGGATATTCTGCTGCGCAGATCGCAGCGGGTGGGCGTGTTTCGTCCTATCATCAAATGTCATGGCCCGGAAAGAATCGACAAAAACCTGGAATTATTGCTCAAATACTTCCATCTGCCATGGGAATATGAGGAAACGTATGCCTGGCGGCAGATCGACGCCCTCGATTTGCTGGCCCAGGGACGCCACGACGAGCTCATCAACGGCGTCATTGCCAAGTACAAGGCGCTGGAGGCCAAGAGTGATTTCGTCCTCGTCATCGGCTCCGATCTTTCCTCCGACACCGCGGCCCTGGATTTCGACATCAACGTGGAGCTGGCGCAATCGCTGGGCAGCCCGGTGCTGCTGCTGGCCAGCGGGGCCAAGGAGACCATGGATGAGATCATCAGCCCCATCCTCATGGCCGTGGAGTCTTTCAAGCGCAAGGGCAATCAGTTGGTGGGCACCATCGTCAACCGGGCTGATCCCGAACGGTTGGATGAAATCCGGACGGCATTGCAAGAATCGCTGCCCGCGGAGGCCGCGGTGCTGGCGGTGATCCCGGCCAACAAGAAGCTGGCCAGTCCCAGCGTGCGGGAGGTGGTGGAGCATCTGGGCGCGGAGGTGCTTTATGGCGAGGATTTGTTGGAATTCCGGGTGGAGGAGTACATGGTCATCGCCATGCAGATGGATCATTATCTTGAGCTACTGCGGCATCGGGCGCTGCTCATCACGCCGGGCGACCGCGGGGATGTGATTCTCAGTGCGTTGCAGGCCCATGTTTCCGATAATTATCCGCAACTGGCGGGCCTGCTGCTCACCACCAAGGTGCGGCCCGCTCCCACAGTGCAACGCCTGCTAGAGGGTCTGCCCAGCACCCTGCCCATCATCGCCGTGGACGCGGAGACTTTCCCCACGGCCACCAAAGTTCGAGGCGTGCGCTCCTACATCACAGTGGATCGGGAGGACAAGATCGCGCGCAGCCTGCGCATCTTCCACAACTATGTGGATGTCGAGACCCTAATCAAACGCTACGCCGACATCAAGCCGCGGGGGATTCCGCCGCGCATGTTCCTGTTCAACATCATGCAGCAGGCGAAATCGGATCGCAAGCACATCGTGCTGCCCGAAAGCGACGACGAGCGCATCCTGCGGGCCACGCAAAATCTGCTGGAACAGGAGGTGGTGGACATCACTCTGCTGGGAGATGAGAAGAAGGTGCAGCACCTCATCGCCAAGCTGGGATTGAACATCCCCACAGACCGCATCGCCATCGTCGATCCCGCCACGTCGCCCCAGTTCGAGGATTACGCCCGGACGTATTATCAGCTTCGCAAGCACAAGGGGCTCACGCCCGAGCAGGCCGCGGACATTATGATGGATGTCTCTTACTTCGGCACGATGATGGTGTATAAGGGCCACGCGGACGGCATGGTCTCGGGCGCGGCCCACACCACGGCCCACACGCTGCGGCCCGCGTTCGAGTTTATCAAGACCAAGCCCGGATTCAGCATCGTCTCTTCGGTGTTCTTCATGGCGCTGGAGGATCGGGTGCTGGTGTATGGCGATTGTGCGGTGGTGCCCAAGCCCACCGCGGAGCAACTGGCCGAGATCGCCATCGCTTCGGCCGAGACGGCGCAGATGTTCGGCATCGAGCCCATCGTGGCCATGCTCTCCTACTCAACGGGCGAATCGGGCCACGGCGAGGAGGTGGAGCGGGTGCGCAAGGCCACCGAGCTGGCCAGGGCGCGGCGGCCCGATCTGCTCATCGAAGGCCCGATGCAGTACGACGCGGCGGTGGATCCGGTGGTCGGCCAGAAGAAGATGCCCGGCTCCAAAGTCGCTGGCCGGGCCACAGTGCTCATCTTCCCCGACCTGAACACGGGCAACAACACCTACAAGGCCGTGCAGCGGGAGACGGGCGCGATTGCCATCGGGCCGGTGCTGCAAGGATTGCGCAAGCCGGTCAATGACCTCAGCCGCGGCTGCACGGTGGAGGACGTGATCAACACCGTGGCCATCACCGCGGTGCAGGCCCAGCACGCGTAGCGTGCATCCCAATTTCTTGGCAAGCATTTGCCGAGTCCATCCGGCGATGAAGTCGCCGGGCTACAAAACAGCGCCGGATAAATCCGGCTAGCCCCGCAGGGGCGCTGTTTCTAGCCGGGGGAATTCATCCCCCGGCGCTGGCGGCGGACAAGAATCGCTCCGGGCCTGACCTGATTGTTTTGTCAATGTCCATCAGTCGGCTAGATGACGCCAAATATCTGGGGCGCACCCGGTTGGCAGCACGCGTAGCGTGGCTTGACAAAACCCCGCACTCCCGTCTATCCTCTCAAATCAGCGTTTCTCGCCCGCCGTTCTCGGCGGGTGATTTTTGCAACATCGCTTCAAATCCCCTTTCCTCATGCTGAAGTACTGGCTTGGATTCAACAAAGTCCCGGGCGTGGGCGCAAAGAAGCTGCGGGCGTTGCTGGATGTGTTCGGCGATGTCGAGACGGCCTGGCGCGCGCCGCGGTCGGAGCTTATCGAAGTCGGACTGGACCAGCGGGCGCTGCGCAATCTGCTGGCCCTGCGCGAGACTCTGGACCTGGATGCAGAACTGGCCCGGCTGGCGGCCTCGGGCGTGCAGGCCCTGACCTGGGATGACGCCGCTTATCCCGCCAGCCTGCGCCGCATCGACGCTCCCCCGCCCGTGATCTTCGTCCGGGGCGAGTTGCTGCCCGAGGACGAGTGGGCGGTGGCCGTGGTGGGCACTCGCCGGGCCACCGCGTATGGCAAAGAGGTCGCGCGGCGCCTCACGACGGATCTAGCCCGGGCGGGCGTGGTCATCGTCAGCGGCCTGGCCCGAGGCGTCGACGCCGTGGCGCATCGCGCGGCGCTGGACGCGGGCGGGCGCACCATCGCAGTGCTGGCCAACGGCCTCGATCAGATCTATCCGCCCGAGCATCGCGATCTGGCCGCTGAAATCGTCGGACATGGCGCGCTCGTCAGCGAGCAGCCTTTGGGCGCGCCACCAGAATCTCGTAACTTTCCGGCCCGCAACCGCATCATAAGCGGGCTGAGCCTGGGCGTGCTGGTGGTGGAATGCCCCTGGAATTCGGGCGCGATCATCACCGCCAAGCAGGCGCTGGAACAGGGCCGCGAGGTCTTCGCCACGCCCGGCGGCATCCTTTCGCCCAACAGCGAGGGCCCCAACCGTTTGATCAAGGATGGGGCCACGCCCGTGACCGAGGCCAACGACATCCTCGAAGCCCTGAACCTGAACCAGGTGGCGCAATACGTGGACGCCCGCCTGACCCTGCCCGAGGACCCGGTCGAGGCGCAATTGCTGGAGCTGCTCGGGCGAGAACCGCGGCACGTGGATGACATCCGCCGCGAAGCGGGCCTGCCCGTGCAGCAGGTCAGCAGCGCCCTGGCCATGATGGAGCTGAAAGGCATGGCTCGCTCGGTGGGCGGCATGAAGTACGTCATCGCCCGGGAGCCGGGCCCCATCTACAAGGTCGATTGATCCGACTACAGAACACTTTCCCACTCGACATTATCGGAAATAACCTACGGTGAGCTGGACTCTCAACCTTCCGCTCAATCATGCCCGAATCAATGATTGATGAGTAATGATTAAAGTGAAACCCACGTTGATTTAGCCTTTAATCATTGTTCATTAATCATTGAGCTTTGTCGGCAACAGCATGATGCCAGACGAGAGCAACAACCCTCTTATTTCCGATAACGTCTACTGAACACTGAACACTGAACACTGGAATCTACATGGAAGCTTACTGCATCAAATGCAAAACCAAACGGGAGATGGTGGACCCGGCTCCCGTCTACACCGAATCGGGAACGCCCGGCACCCGGGGCAAATGCCCTGTCTGTGGCACGAATATGTTCCGCATGGGCTACACCCCCGCACATGAGGGCATCGAAAAGCCCGATCCGGTGAAAAAGCCCAAAAAGAAGGCTGCCAAAAAGAAAACCGCAGCCAAAAAATCCACCCGCAGCCGCAAGGCCAGGACGCCGGGCGAGCGCAAGGGCAAGCTGGTCATCGTGGAATCCCCGGCCAAGGCCCGCACCGTCGGGCGCTTTCTGGGCCGGGGCTACACCGTCAAGGCGTCGGTGGGCCACGTGCGCGATCTCTACAAATCCAAGCTCTCGGTGGATGTGGAGCACGATTTCGAGCCCATCTACTACGTGCCTCGGGACAAGAAGAAGCTGGTGCGGGAGCTGAAGGAGGCGGTGGACAACGCCGAGGAGGTGTATCTCGCCACCGACCCCGACCGCGAGGGCGAGGCTATCGCCTGGCATGTGAAGGAGGCCACGGGCCTGGATGATGCCCGCGCGAAGCGCGTCGTCTTCCACGAGATCACCAAGAGCGCGGTGGGCGACGCGTTCGATCACGCCCGGGACGTGGATATGCAACTGGTGGACGCGCAGCAGGCCCGGCGCATCCTGGACCGGCTGGTGGGCTACAAGATCAGCCCGCTGCTGTGGCGGAATGTGCGCCGCGGGCTCTCCGCAGGCCGGGTGCAATCGGTGGCCCTGCGTCTGGTGGTGGACCGGGAGCGGGAGATTCAGGCCTTCACACCCGAGGAATACTGGTCCATCGTGGCGGATCTGGCCAAGCGCGAGCCGGAAAAGCGGCATTTTTTGGCCAAGCTGCACCGCATCGATGGCAAGAGCTTCAAAATCCGTTCGGGCGAGGAAGCCAAACGCATCGTGGATGAGCTGGAGCGGGCCGAGTGGGAGGTGACCAACGTCAAGCGGGGCACGCGGCAGCGGCGGCCCTATGCGCCTTTCACCACCAGCACCATGCAGATGGAAGCCTCGCGCAAGCTGAATTTCAACGCCCGCCGCACCATGCGCACCGCCCAATCGCTGTACGAGGGCGTGAAGCTGGGCAGCGAGGGCTCGGTGGGTCTCATCACCTATATGCGAACCGACAGCACCAACGTGGCCAAAGAGGCTCAGGCCCAGGCCCGGGACTTCATCGGTGACCGCTATGGCGAGGCGTATCTGCCCAAGCGCCCGCCCCTCTACAAGACCAAGGCCCGCTCGGCCCAGGAGGCCCACGAGGCCATCCGCCCCACCTCGGTTTATCGCACGCCCGAGAGCGTCCGCCAGTATCTGCGAGACGACCAGTACAAGCTCTACAAGCTCATCTGGCAGCGTTTTGTGGCCAGCCAGATGGCCCCCGCCATTTACGACACCCTGACGGTGGATGTGATGGCCGGGCCCGCGGGCGGCAAGAAGCCCTATCACTTCCGGGCCACCGGCTCCTCATTGCGCTTCCCCGGCTTCCTCAAGATCTACCAGCCCTCCAAATCGGTGGAAGAGAAGCGCAAGGAAGAGGAGGCGCTGGAAAACAAGGAGATTCCGCCCCTGAGCGTGGGCGAGCTGCTGGATTTGCTCAAGCTGCTGCCCGAACAGCACTTCACCCAGCCCCCGCCCCGCTACACCGAGGCGTCGTTGGTCAAGGCCCTGGAGCAGTACGGCATCGGACGGCCTTCCACCTACGCCACCATCCTCTCCACCATTCAGGATCGCAAGTACGTGGAGAAGAAGGGCAAATTCTTCCGTCCCACCGATCTGGGCATGACCGTCAACGATCTGCTGGTGCAGCACTTTGGCGCCTACATCAACGTGGATTTCACCGCTGAGATGGAGGAGGAGCTGGACCGTATCGCCCGGGGCGAAGAGAACCGGGTGGAGGTGCTGAAGAAATTCTACGGTCCCTTCGAGAAGGCGGTGGAGGCCGCGGGCGCGACCATGCAGCGTCAGCACATCGAGCCGGAGAAGATCGGCGAGAAGTGCCCCGAATGCGGCGGCGACCTGGTGATCAAGGAAGGCCGGTATGGCCGCTTCATCGGCTGCTCCAACTACCCCACCTGCCGCTACACCCGGCCCATCGTGGAAGACACGGGCGTCAAATGCCCGAAATGCGGCGGGCGCATCATCAAAAAACGCAGCCGCAAGGGCAAAGTCTTCTACGGCTGCGAAAACTGGCCCAAATGCGATTTCGTCACCTGGAACGAGCCCATCAACGTGCGATGTCCCGAGTGCGGCAGCGTGCTGACCAAGGCCAACAAAACCACAGCCAAATGCGCCAACACCGAATGCGGCTTCACCATGCCGCTGAAGGAGGCCCTGAAGCTGGCCAAAGAGAACACGGCGAAGGAAAAAGAACAGGAAAAGGCCAAAACGCCCGCCTGATTTTCTGCCTGGCGAATAGAACGCAGATGACGCAGAAAAAGCTGATCTGCGTAGATAAAAACCGATAAAATCAAAACACTCTCTCCTACGTCATTTCGAGGGAGTGCAGCGACCGAAAGGTGCGACGCACTTACCGCAGGCTCAAGTGCGTCGCACCTGAGATTCCTCCTCCCTGCGGTCGTCGGAATGACGTAACAAGAGATTTTCATCATTATCACGAGCATCCGATCATGGCGTCTGCTTTGAGGACAGGACGCGGACGAACGCGAAGGGAGTAGGGATTTTCATCAGTCTTTAGTATAATGCCTCTATCAGATGCCAACGTTGTTCTTGTTTCCCCGCCAATTTCCATGCGATTAGTCATTCAACGCGTCAGCGAAGCGTCGGTCGTCGTGGCCGATGAGATGGTTGCGGCCATCGGCCACGGCTATCTGATCCTGGTCGGCGTCACCCATGATGACGATGAGGCCAAAGCCGATTGGCTGGCCCGGAAGGTCGCGGGCCTGCGCCTTTTCGAGGACGACCAGGGGCTCACCAATCTCTCGCTGGCCGATGTGGGCGGCGAGGTTCTGGCTGTCTCGCAATTCACCCTTTACGCCAACGCCCGCAAGGGACGACGGCCCTCCTTCGTGGCTGCGGCCCGGCCCGAGCTGGCCGAGCCCTTGTTCGAGCGCTTTGTCGCCACGCTGCGCCAGGAGGGCGTTGCGGTGCAAACGGGCGTCTTCGGCGCACACATGCGGGTGGCGTTGGTCAACGACGGCCCCGTCACGCTGATCGTCGAACGATAACCGGAGGTTATGATGAGCTGGTTGAAGAAATTATTTGGCGGTGATCACGACGCCGCCAGTCAAATCCCCACTGATTCCCCGCCCGAATTGGCCGCCACAGTGCTGGAGGCCGAGAAATTCACCGAGCAACTGGAGGAGTATCTGCTCAGCGACAAGCTCTTCTGGCAGATTTCGGTGGAGACGCCCCTGGGCACGCGGCAGCCCAAGATGACGCTGGGCTCTCTGTATGAGCGCATCCAGGAACTGGAGGCCCACCGCGCCGAGCTGGGCCCCAACGATCGCGCTCGCCTGGAGAAGATCGAGCAGGCGTGGGAGGAGGCGCAGCGGCGTTATCCCGAACAGTGGCGCGAAAAATTGCGTCGGGAATTCAAAAGCTATATGAACAACTGGAAATACTTCCTGGAACAACGTTCTTCCAATTCCGAACGCTGGGCGCAGGAGTATAAATTCGAGGTGCGGAACCGCGAGCGGGCGCGACTGGTTTTGCAACTGCTCGGGCCTGAGGCCGCTGCTGATCTCGTGAAGGAATACGAGACTATCGAGAAAACTCTCGACGCTCATCCCCCAACAACATAGTTTGCGCTCATTTCAAACGAGGAGAAAACCGAATGTCTGAAATCCACCATATTCACCTGGTTGTCGCCTATTTCGATGAGGAAGATGCGGCCCGAGAGGCGCTGTCCGAGCTGGTGGAGGCCCACAAGAAAGAGGATCTGCCTCTGGACGGCGCTGCCGTAGTACATCGCGAAGCGGAAGACAAGCTGGAGCTGAAGGAGGTGGGCGATACGCACGCCACGCGCGGCGCGGGCGTGGGAGCGCTCATCGGCGGGGCGCTGGGCGCGCTGTTCGGGCCGTTGGGCGTCATCGGCGGTGGCGCTATCGGCGCGTATTATGGCAGCATCATCGCCGCCACGGTGGACGAGGGCATTCCCAACGAGGCGCTGGAGGAGATCGGGGCCATGCTGCCCGTGGGAGGCACGGCGCTGGTCGTTCTTACATCGGAAGAGGACGCGGGCCTGGTCGAGGAGAGATTGGCGTCGTTGGGGGGGCGCGTCGTCACAAATGGCGGCGAAACCGCCCAGGTGGTGGCGCCGGATGACCTCGAAACGCCCGGGCCCGAGGCGGACACAGACTGATCTTGTTCCTGACCGAAATCACAAGGGGGTATCCCAAATGAGCTGAGGGAAGCGCCACGCTCGTATGTGTCATTCTGAGCGAATCGAAGCATATCCTGAGCGCAGCCGAAGGAAATTTCCTCTTTTGCAGACGATGAGATTCTTCGGTCGCTACGCTCCCTCAGAATGACACAATCAAGACTCAAACCACAACCGCCCGCCGGATGCGCATCCGCGGGCGGTTTGTTATTGTTCCCGTTGACGAAAAAGGCTTCGTCAACCGTCGTCCTCTTATCGTCCAGTGAGCCAACGTTCGAGCCAGCGTTCGTCGGTTTTGCAGCCTTGGCCGCTGGACCTGGCCCCCCTCCCCGGCCCTCCCCCGATACTCGCTGCGCTCGTGTTCGGGGGAGGGAGCCGTTGGTTTGCAAGTTTGCGTAGCAAACCGGGTGCGTTCCAAAATTGGGGCGCACTGGCCGAATAGAATTCGGTTCTGGGGGCGTTCCGCCGCATGTCCTCCTGCGAGGACATCTTCGGGCGCAAATTGGCCTGTCTGCGCAGGCAGACAAGCGGCC
>JALXAF010000524.1 GCA_026992375.1 Anaerolineae bacterium | reverse complement strand
CCGCACCCGCTGGGAGCTGGCCCAGGCCGAGGCCCGGCTGCACATCCTGGAGGGGCTGCGCATCGCCCTGGATTTCCTGGACGAGGTGATCAAGACCATCCGCGGCAGCCGCACGGTGGACGACGCTCGCAGCGCCCTGATGGCGCGCTTCGGCCTCACCGAAATCCAGGCCCAGGCCATCCTCGATATGCCCCTGCGCCGTCTGGCCGCGCTGGAGCGCCAGAAGATCGAGGACGAGTACGACGACCTCAAGGCCCGCATCACTTATCTCAACGGTCTCCTGGCCGATCCGCACGAGATTCTGAAACTCATTCGCGAGGATGTGATTTATTTGAAAGAGACCTACGCGGATGAGCGTCGCACCCGCATCGATCCCCAGGGCATCGGTGAATTCCGGGATGAAGACCTGATCGCGCAGCGGGGCGTCATCATCACCCTCACCCAGAGCAACTACATCAAACGCACCGACGCCAAGGTGTTCCGCGCCCAGGGCCGGGGCGGCAAGGGCGTCAAGGGCGTGACCACCAAGGCCGAGGATGTGGTGGTGCGTTCCCTCTTCGCCCGCACCCTGGATCACCTGCTCTTCTTCACCAACAAGGGGCGGGTCTATTCCGAACGGGCTTTCAACATCCCCGAAGGCAGCCGCACGGCCCGGGGCTATCATGTCAGCAATGTGTTGAATCTTCAGAACGACGAGTCGGTCACAGCGGTTATCCCTGTGGAGGATTTCGAGAAATCGGAATACATCGTGCTCTGCACCCGCCAGGGACGCATCAAGCGCATGTCGCTCAGCGAATTCGCGCGGGTGCGGCCCTCGGGCATCATCGCCATGAATATCCCGTCCGGCGATGAGCTCATCAGCGTGGAGGTCACGCATGGCGATGAGGATATCGTCATCGTCACCCGGATGGGCAAGGTGCTGCGCTTCCACGAGAGCGCCATCCGTCCTATGGGCCGCACCGCCACGGGCGTGCGCGGCATCCGCCTGCTGGGGGGCGATCAGGTGACCGGCATGACTTCGATGGATGGGCGGCATGAGCTGCTCATTGTCACCGAACAGGGGTGGGGCAAACGCGTCGCGCCCGAGGATATTCCCACCAAAGGCCGCTACACCCAAGGGGTGTGGATCACCGATCACAAGCGTCTGGATGAGACTGGGCCCATCGTGGTGGCGATGATCGTCGACGAGGAGGATGACGTGGCTTTTATGACCCGCAACGGCATCGCCATGCGCACCCGGGTCAAGGATATCAGCGTGCTGGGGCGGGCCACCCGGGGCGTGCGCTGCGTGCGTCTGCTTGAGGGCGACGCCCTGGTCTCGGCCGCCCGCATCGAGAAGATTCAGGTGGAGGAAGAATCCGCCGCTGATGTGGACAAGCCGGTCGAGTGATCGCCTGCCCACTGCTTCGTAAATAGAACGCAGATGACGCAGAAGAAACTGATCGGCGCAGATGAAAACAGATAAAATCAAAACAATCTGCGAAAATCTGTGAGCATCAGATGTGGCTGCGTTCCATCTTTCCTTATCGGCGTGCAACCGATCATGCCCACTGAACATTAACCCACTGAACGCTGTACGCTCCATGAGCCTTTCCTACCTGCTGGGCCGCAAGCCCGGCTTGCAACTCGCTTTTTACCCCCATCTCGATCCAGACGCAGTGCTGGAGACTATCGTCGCGTTCGCCAACACCGAAGGCGGCGATCTGGTGGTGGGCGCGGATGAAAGCGGGCATGTGTGGGCGGGCTTGCAGGCCGAGGACGCGGAAGACATCGTGAGCATGGCCATCACCCAGGTACGGCCGCCGGTGCAGGTGGAGGCCGAGACCTACGAGCTGCCCCGGGGAACGGTGCTGGTCTTCCACGTCCCCCGCAGCCCCGAGCTGCATTCTCTGCCCGATGGCCGGGTGCTGGCCCGCCGCGGCAGCGAAAATCGGGCGCTGACGGGCCAGGATTTGAGTCTGGCCGCGGTGGGCCGGGCCACGGGCGCGTTCGAGCTGGAGGAGGTTCCGGGCGCAACCTTCGCTGATTTCGACGAAGACGTCATCGTCGAATATGTGGAGCATCGCCAGCGTCGCAATCCCACCGGCTTTGTGGGCCCCACCGAGACTTTGCTCAAACGCATCGGCGCCCTCACCGAAAACGGCGGCGTCACCGTCAGCGGCCTGTTGCTCTTTGGCAAGGACCCGCAGATTTTTCTACCCCAGGCCGGTCTGACTTTCGTGCGCTTTCCGGGCGTCGACCGCCATAGCGAAGAGGGGGAGATCGGCTACGGGCGACGGGTGGATGTGGGCGGCCCGCTGGCCCGCATGATCGAAGGCACCTGGCGAGCGGTGTGGGAGAGCATGGACAAAAAGGCGGTGGTGCGGGGCCTGCAGCGAGAGGAGGAGACGGAATATCCCATGATTGCGGTGCGCGAGGCCCTGGTCAACGCGGTGGCGCATCGCGATTATCGAATCATGGGCCGCCGCATTGAGGTGTTCATGTTCAAAGATCGGTTGGAGATTACCTCTCCCGGCGGCCTGCCCGGCTATATCACCCTCAAGAACATCGTGGACGAGCACTTCAGCCGCAACCCTCGCATCGTCAACGGCTTGCTGCAATGGGGCTACATCGAGGAGCTGGGCCTGGGCGTGGACAAGATGATCGAGGCCATGGTCGCGGCCGGGCATCCCGCGCCCGAGTTTCGGGCCACGCCCCACAGCTTCACCGTCATCCTGCGCAAGGGCCACGAGGTGGGCGTGCATCATCCCATGCCCCAGTGGGAAAGCAACATGAACGAGCGCCAGATGAAGGCGCTGCAATGGCTGCAAGAGCACGGGCGCATCACCAACCGGGATTACCGGCGGCTTTGCCCCAATGTCAGCGCCGAGACCCTGCGTCTTGATCTGGCGGACCTGGTGGATAAGGGCGTGCTGCTGAAGATCGGCGTCAAGAAAGGCACCTACTACGTAATGAAGCGCAAATCCGCTTAGCTCGCCGTTGGATAAACTGCTTTTGGGGCAACTGCTTGGTGTGACCTTTTCCCGTCCAGATAGTCAAGGCTTTGGCTGTTGGGGCGTCGGTTTTTTGGGGGTGGCGGGACGCAAAAACGCCCCGGGCGCTGGGCCAAGGGCGTTGGTGCAGGTGGAGATGCGGGGAATCGAACCCCGGTCCGGGACAGTCGTCTGCGTACGTCTACAAGCTTAGTCACAACTACCGTTTCGCCCGCGGGAGGGTTGTGACCACCTCCGCCATACAGGCTAGCCGATGGTCTTTTGTCTGGCGTATCGGCGTCGGCCAGACAGCACTCTGCAGTCTATGACGGTTGACCGGGCGCGCTGCCGAGTCCCGCGTCCGGGACCGTGACCGCTATCTCAAGCGATCAAGCCTGCTTCGGCTCGTTTACGCAGCCAGCGCGACAGCGTTGGTGCGGGCGAAGCCGAAGTTGAAGGCGTGGCCAGTATTTTTGGCACTTATTGGTTTGCCCGTTTTAACGAGGTCAGGCGCCTCGGCTTGCAGCACGCAAACGAATATCTGCCCCGTCGAAACCTTTCATCCCCATGATGAAATGACAAGACGGATCTCGTTTGCAAATCTATTCTAACATGGATGTTCGGTTTTTTCAAGCTTTCTGCTGGCTGCGTCCGTCGTTTCTAATGATTTTCTGATCCTGGCTCTGGCGGCTGCCAGGGCTTCCAATCGAAGTAAGCCCCGGTGCGAGGGTTGAGCCACCATTGCATGACGAATTGCAGACGTCGCCGATGCCCGGGCGCGAGTTCGTCCCACGGGATCGACTCCCAGCCAAACCAGCCTACTTCCGTAGTTTCATTGCTGGTTCGGGCCTCGCCCGCCACCGGCGTGGCGGCAAACAGCAGGTGATAAAGGTGCCTGCTGCTTTGTGAGCCCGAAAGACGGCTGTCGAACACGCCCAGTAGCCTCGTGATCTCCACCTGATAACCGCTCTCCTCCCACACCTCGCGGGCTGCGGCCTGCGCGGGCGTTTCGCCGGTGTCGCAAGCGCCGCCCGGCATGGCCCACAATCCGTTGTCGCTCCGGCGGATGAGCAGGGTCTTGCCTTCGGGATCGATGACGGCTGTATCCACCACTGCCAGGGGCGTCACATAGCCCAGTTCCTGGGAAAAGATGCGCTGGATGTCGTCGAGGGGGCGGCGGTCGGTCAGGGCCTGCAGTTGGGCGGCCAGCTCCAGCACGCGGCGGTTGCGCTGAATCTGGTATGGATCATCGAGATACTGGAGGTTGTTCTGGGCCAATGAGCGCAATTCATCGGCGATAAGGGCCAGCGTTTGCGTGGTGGATAATGAGGTCATGGGCGTGTTCGTTGCAGGCGATTTGCCGCCTGGGCAGTTGCAAATGTGCGGGAATCTCTCAAAAATTGCATGAGTTTTGACAGGGGGACAGTGTATTTTACAATTGGCGCTCTTCATTCCCAAAATAGGGGACACGAGCAACAGCTAACCGATTTGGCGCTCAGGTCACCGGGCGATTTTCTACATTCGTCTGAAGGCGCACTGTTTTTGACAAGCGCGGCCGGATATTTTACCATTTGAGTCGTCGCGCCCCCGTAGCTCAGTGGCAGAGCATCGGACTTCTAATCCGTTGGTCGCAGGTTCGAGTCCTGCCGGGGGTGCTTTTCTGTTGTTCCCCCACCTTCTGTATCTGAGGCGTTCCGTGTCAGTCCCCCCTCTCCATCTCGCCGATCAATGGCTTAGTCTGGGCCAGGCTAGCCGCCTGTTGGACGTTTCTCCCTCCACCCTGCGATATTGGTGCGATCAGGGGCGGGTGGCCTGTGCGCGCACGCCCGGTGGGCATCGCCGCTTTCATCACGCCGATATCCAGGCGCTGAAGGCGCAGATGGCTGCAGGCCCGGACGCGGACGAGCCTCCGACGCCGATGGCGGGAATCTTGAATCGAATTCAGCAGGTGGTGCGTTGCGAGATTCGCGAGAACGACGCCCGGCGCATCCAGGGCGACCTGCGGGAGGAGCAGCGTCGCGCGGGCCAGGCGTTGCTGGGGCTGGCCGTGCAATACGCCGCCCGGCGGGATGACGCCCCCACTGTTCTGGCGGAGGCCCGCCGCAACGGCGCTGAGACCGGGCGCAGGCTGGCCTCGTTGCAATACTCGCTGCCCGAGATGCTAGAGGCGCATTTCACCTACGCCGGGCGCATCGAGCGGCTGATTCTGCCCGAGCTCGTCGGCAACGCGGGCCTCAGCGCGGAGCAACTGCGCGTCGAGCAGCGCCTGCGTCACTTTTTCCAGCAGGTGCTATTGGCTATGGCGGACACTTTTGTCTGCGAACCCCGGCCCTCCTCTTCAACGCTAGATTGACCCCCGTGCAGGTGCGGCCATGTCCGATCGGTCATCCTCCATTCTGCGCTTTGAAACTCTCCGGTTTTGGTGTACTATTTGGAGCATTCATCTACGGGTCATTCCCTCTCTTTTTGTTTTCTCTGGAGACACGCAAGCGCTATGTCGAAACCATTTCCTGTCACCGACGCCGATTTTCGCGAAAAAGTCCTGAAAAGCGACATCCCCGTTATCGTGGATTTTTGGGCCATCTGGTGCTCGCCCTGCAAACTCATCGCCCCCATCTTGGAGGACCTGGCCGCGGAATATGACGGCAAGGTCAAAGTCGCCAAGCTGGATGTGGACCACAACCCCATGACGCCCGGCCAGTACGGCATCATGGGCATCCCAACGCTGATTATCTTCAAGGATGGCGCGCCCGTGGAGCGCATTGTGGGCTACATGCCCAAAGCGCGCCTGCTGCAGCGCATCCTGCCTCACATCGAATAATCATTAGACATTATCGGCAATGACCTGCGGCGAGGCGAGCTATCAACTTTTCGCCCAATCATGCCCGAATCAAAGATCAATGATTGATGATTAAAGGGGAAAACCCGCTGATTTAGCCTTTAATCATTCTTCATTAATCATTTGAGCGTTGCCAGCAGCATAACGCCTGACATGAACGACAGCCTTCTTATTTCCAATAACATCTAGCAGATCATGGCCCACAACATTCCTCACGATCCCATCGAGGCGCTGTTTCGGTGGGCGGAAAACGGCGTGCGCGGCGCGCTGGCTATGGTCGTCAAGACCTACGGCTCTTCGCCCCGCCCGCTGGGCGCGCTGATGGCCGTCTCGGAGACCGGACAGATGGCGGGCTCGGTCAGCGGCGGCTGCGTGGAGAGCGCGGTGGTGCAAGAGGCCATGAACGCGCTGGCGGATGGCCGCGCCCGTCTCAAAACCTACGCCATCAGCGATGATTGGGCCATCGATGCCGGTCTCACCTGCGGCGGCAACGTCGAGATTTTCATCCTGCCCTGGGAGCAGAACCCGGTTTGGCGCGAGCTGCTCTCGGCCCGAGAAAACCGCGAGCCCGTGGCTCTGGGCGTGGGCTACGCCGGGCGCTGGGAGGGCGAACTGGGGCTGTTTTATCGGGATGGCCGGGCTGTCGGGCCTCTGGCCGGGCATCGCCACGCGCTGCAAGACCTGCTGGCGGCGACCTTTCGCGAGGAGACCGCGCGCTCGGGCGTGGTTCTGCCCGATGGCCGCACCGCGGTGCTCTTCATCCCCTTCTTCCTGCCCCAGCGCCTGATCATCGTGGGCGCGGTGCACATCGCCGTCTCGCTGGTGCATTTCGCCAACGAGCTGGACTACGAGACCATCGTGGTGGATCCGCGCCCGGTCTTCGCCTCGTCCGAGCGCTTCCCCCACGCCCGCCAGCTTTTGGCGGCCTGGCCGCAAGAGGTCATCCCTGAGCTACGGCCCGACGCCGGAACCAGCATCGCGGTCATCAGTCACGACGACAAAATCGACATCCCGGCCCTGGAGCTGGCCCTGAACAGCGACGCCCGCTACATCGGCGCGCTGGGCTCGCGCAAGACCATGGCCCGGCGGGCCGCGGCCCTGCGTCAGGCGGGCTTCAGCGAAGCTGATCTGGCCCGCATCCACAACCCCATCGGCCTGGATTTGGGCGGCCGCAGCCCCGAGGAGATCGCCCTGGCCGCCATGGCCGAGATCGTCGCGGCCCGTTACGGGCGGGCGTGAAAATCAGTGACCTTCTTCCTCCATTTCTCCCTTTGCATCTAAATGAAAATTGAAACTCTGACAGATACCTTCCGCATCGAAAGCGCCTATCGTCCTGACGCCCATATCGTCTTGTATCATGGGGACGTTTTGGATTTCCTGTCAACGATTCCCGACGGGACTATAAAATTGGTAATTACATCACCGCCGTACAATATCGGCAAGGAATACGAAACGCGCGTTAGCATCGACCGATATCTGGAGCAACAGGAATCAGTGATTCGAGAATTGCACCGGGCGCTTCATCCTGAGGGGAGTATTTGCTGGCAGGTTGGGAACTATGTGGAAAAGAGCGAGATATTCCCGCTCGATATTTTCTTCTATCCGATTTTCAAAGGGCTGGGGATGAAGCTCAGAAATCGCATTGTCTGGCATTTTGGACATGGGCTACATGCCAAAAAGCGTTTTTCAGGCAGATATGAAACATTGCTTTGGTTCACGAAAGGTGATGTTTACACCTTCAATCTCGATGATGTCCGCGTGCCGTCCAAATATCCAGGCAAACGCCACTACAAAGGCCCGAAGAAAGGGCAGCTTTCAGGCAATCCCAAGGGCAAAAATCCTTCCGATATCTGGTTGCTGATGAAAGAGGAATGGGAAACCGGCTTGTGGGATATCCCCAATGTAAAATCCAACCATCCAGAAAAAACCGGTCACCCCGCTCAGTTTCCCATCGAGTTAGTGGAGCGGTGCGTGCTGGCTATGACCAATGAGGGCGATTGGGTTTTTGATCCTTACGTTGGCGTGGGATCTTCCCTCATTGCTGCCATCAAACGGAATCGGCGGGCCATGGGCAGCGAGAAAGAGGCTCGATATGTTGAGATCGCCCAGCAGCGCATCGCCGATTATTACGCTGGAACGTTGAAAATCCGCCCCCTTGGCAAACCCGTCTATCAGCCCACGGGACGTGAAAAGATCGCTCGCTATCCTGCAGAATGGAAGAATCAGCGCCTTTTGGAGCGCGGGCCAGAATGGCATACAGGCAAAGCAGTTGAAGGAGGTGAATCTGAATGAAAATTGTGGAGTTTTATTCTCATCTGAATGGATGGGAATTTCTGAAGGTGCATAAACCTCATTTGTGGGATGAAATCGCGGACGTCATCGAGCAGGTGGACGCCCAAAAGTGTAAGACCAAAGTTTCTCGCGAAAAGCGTTCTTCCGGAGCGCTTCTTTATAGCCCCAAAGATTTGAATCAGGAATTCAAGCGACTTCTTACGCAAAAAGACTGGCATGAAAGTCGTGTTAGCTATTGGGTGACCGCTGACGCCCAGCTTATTCGTAAGACACTTTCCCTGCCTCCTGACGTTCAAAAAGAGGAGATGTTGGCTGCCGGCGTGCAGCCTATTCGCAGTTACAATCAGACTGATTTTGTGAAGGAAAGAGTGGCGATCGAAGTTCAGTTTGGGAAATATGCGTTTGTCGCCTACGATCTGTTCGTCAAGCATCTCGCGTTTTATGTGGGAGACAAAATCGATGTGGGGATTGAGATTTTGCCCATGAAATCATTGCAGCAACAGATGAGTTCTGGGGTCGCTTACTATGAAGGTGAGCTTTATAACGTGATTCGTCAGGGGCGAGGCGTGCCCGCTGTGCCCCTGGTGATCATCGGCGTGGGAGTGTAGTCATGCCGACCCGCGTCTACATCGCCCCGGCGGGAGCGGGCAAGACCACCTTCGTGCTGGAGGAGGCCCGGGAGCGAGCCTCGCGGTGGGAAAAAACGCGGGTGGTGGTGAGCAGCAGTCGCCAGGCTGTGGCCGCACATCGACATCTGGCCCGCCTGGGCGGCGGCATGGGCGTGCGCATCCAGACCATCTTCGGGCTGGCCCGAGAGCTGCTGGATCGCACCGGCTCGAACCTGACCCTCATCAGCGACCCCATCCAGGTGCGTTTTCTGCGCTCGCTGGTGGACGAGGCCCGGCTGGATTACTACGCACCGCTGACCCATAAGCCCGGCTTCATCCGGGCGCTGCGCGGGCTCTTCGCCGAACTCACCTACGATCTCATCACCCCCGCTGAATTCGGGCGGCAGGTGCGGCGCATGGGCGAGCCCCCGCGGCTGGCCGAGCTGGCCCGGCTCTACGCCAGGTATCAGCGGCGCTTGCAGGAAGAAAAATGGATGGATCGGGCCAGCCTGCTGCATCACGCCCGGGATGCCATCGCCGCCGCGCCCAACCTCATCGGGCGCTGGGATTTTCTGGCCGTGGACGGGTTCACGCGCTTCCGGCCCGCGGAACTGGCCCTGCTGCAAGCCGCGTCCGGGCTGACCGACGTCACCGTTATCACCCTGCTTGGCGATCTGCCCCAGACCGAAGCCGTCGCATCCGCCCTCTTCGATGAAACCATCGCCCAGGTGCAACGCGCATTCGCCACGCCCGCCCGCCCCCTCCCCAAATCCCCCCCACGCCATACCACATCGGCACCCCCACAGATGCCCCCACCAACCCTCCAGACCAT
>JALXAF010000523.1 GCA_026992375.1 Anaerolineae bacterium | reverse complement strand
TTTGTCCTGGCGCATGGGGTCATCGGTGGGCGGGACGTAGGGCGGGTCTTCGAGATTGTTCTGGGGGATGTAGGTGAGAAGCTGCTGGGCCAGGAAGAGCGCGTCCTCCTCGCTTTTGGCCACGAAATGAGCGACGCCGCTCTTGCGGGCGTGGGTGTAAGCTCCGCCCAGCTCCTCGAAGGTCACATCCTCGTGGGTGACGGTCTTGACCACCTCGGGCCCGGTGATGAACATGTAGGAGGTTTTATCCACCATGATGATGAAATCGGTGATGGCGGGCGAATAGACCGCGCCGCCCGCGCACGGCCCCATAATCAAAGAAATCTGGGGGATCACGCCCGAGGCCAGGGTGTTGCGCAGGAAGATGTCGGCATAGCCGCCCAGCGAGACGACGCCTTCCTGGATGCGGGCGCCGCCGGAATCGTTGAGGCCAATGACGGGCGCGCCGTTCTTCATGGCCATTTCCATGATCTTGACGATCTTTTCGGCGTGGGTTTTAGAAAGCGAGCCGCCGAATACGGTGAAATCCTGAGAAAAGACGTACACCAATCGCCCGTCGATGGCTCCATAGCCGGTGACGACGCCGTCGCCTAGGGGGCGGTTCTTCTCCAGCCCGAAATCGTGGGTGCGGTGCTGCACATAAGCGTCGATTTCGCGAAAAGAGCCTTTATCCAACAGGAGTTCCAGGCGTTCGCGGGCGGTCATTTTACCCTTTTCATGCTGGCGTCGGATACGCTCCTCGCCGCCTCCCAGAAGCGTTTTTTCCCGCATTTTGCGGAGCAATTCGATCTGTTCTTTGTTGGTGGTCATGCCCGATTACTCGTCAGTGGAAGATGTGAAGATAAGGATGTGAGGATAAGGCGCGCACTCGAAAAAGGCACTATCAAGTATTCATTATAGCCCATCATGGAGTGAAAGCAGAATTTCCGCCATCTTTCTGATGATCGGCCATTATCCAAAACACCATACATGCGTTTTCGACGCGATTTTCCCCGTCCATTGCCTACTTGACGCTACAGTTTTATAACGCCCGACAAGATAAGAAGCGTGATGAGGATGGGCTGGTGAATCAGGTAAATGAGCAGGGAGTTCTGGCCCGCCAGCGCCAGCCAGCGCATGGGCGCAAAGCGCGACCAATCGGGCGGCGAAAACGCCCGTTTGCCCTCAGGATAAAGCATGTTCCCCAGAAAAACGCCGATGAGAACCACGCCCAGCCAGGGGATGACCGGAAAATAATCGAACGCGGGATGAGGTTTCTGGATCATCCCCAGCCATTCCAGCCAGGGGATGTCGTGCCGCCAGGAAGTGACTCGGGACAGGAGGAGCAGAACAACGCCCAGGATCAGATTGAGCCAGCGAAAACGCAGGAAAGGGTAGGCCAGGATGATGGCCACGCCAATGAAATGCAGGATGCCAAACCGCACGTAACCGGCCGGTTCATAGAGAAAGGTGACGAGACTGATGACCAGGCCCCAAGAGAAGATGACCAGGCCCCGCTGGAAGAAAGGCAAAAAATGCACCTTCCCTTTCTGCCTCATGCGCCCGGCCCGCAGGCCCATGGAAACGCCCACCAGGCCGATGAACGACGTAGCCGTGACCTGTTGCCAGATGTGCCAGAAACCGGAATACACATCGACCTTCCACCCCGCCATGCCGTACAAATCCCACACCAGATGGTAGATGACCATGATGACGATGGCGAACCCGCGCCACGCGTCCACCTCCCAATAGCGGTCGCTGCGGAAGTGGATGACGGGCCGGATGCTGCCCTTCATGCCCTGATACCAGGTCGTCAGTGTCGTCATAGCCTCATTGTGCCCTAACTTCTCTCTGACGCCAAACGCTCAACCTTCAAAAGATGAGGAGATGGGGAGTATTGGCTCTTTTGGATTTTCGGGGTTCCGTTTACGCCATCTGCCGGAAGATGGTGCGCCGATGCACCCATACAAAGGGAATAACAGCAAGGATGGCGGCCACGCCCGCCCACACGAAAGGAGCAGTTCCGCCC
Organism: Anaerolineae bacterium; assembly: GCA_026992375.1. Lineage (GTDB taxonomy): Bacteria > Chloroflexota > Anaerolineae > J102 > J102 > M2005. The sequence goes on along the minus strand of JALXAF010000523.1, from coordinate 7,543 downwards.
GCATGCTGATACAACCATCCGCCCGACATCGCCCCCAGGGCTGCTCCCAACCCAAAGGTGGTGCCGCTGAAAACGCCCAACGCGGTGGTTCCCAGCCCTTTGGGTGCGGCGCTTGTGGCGTAGGCCACGCCTGCCGTCCACATCACCGCGAAGGTGGGGCCGTGCAGCAGGCTGATGGGCAACACCTGCCAGGGAGCAGTCATGCCTGCGTAGAGAAATGCCCGCACCGCGCTCAGGGCCACTGAAACCGCGAGGAGTTGCACCGGAGTCCATCGTCGCAGGAGTTTGTGCCCCGTCAGAAACACCGGGATTTCGCTGAAGGTGGCGAAGGTGAGCGACAGACTCATCATCGTGCGGCTCGCCCCCATATCGGAAAGATGCAAAAACAGAAAATTCAGGAAAATGGCGAGACTCAACCCCTCCACCAGCGCCACAAGCAGGAAAATGATCCAGCGAATATTGGTGGAAAGTTGTCGAATTCCCTGCCAGAATTTGCTGGCGATGGAGACCTGGGGGATGGGGAAGCGCAGAGCAATGAAGAAAAGCATACCGTAAAGAAGGAGAAATCCATAAAACGCCCAGTGCAGCCCCAGGCGCTGAATGAGCTGCCCGGCGAAAATGGCTGAAACGCCCCATCCTACAGAGCCCCACACGCGAATAATCCCGTAACGATCTCGCTCGTCGCCCAGCAGGGTCATAACCGAATTATCGATGATGGGGAGCACTGGCGAGGAGAGGAATGCGTAAAAGAGCACCGCTGCGGTCAGCAGCAAGAAACCCGGCGCTTTGAAGATGGCCAGCACGCTGAACCACACCCCGGCAATGGCGATGAGCAAGATGGCCTTGTGCTTGCGGGTGGCGTCGGCCACTGCGCCCCACACCGATGCGCCAACCAGAGAGATGATGGGAGCGACGCCCGTGAGAAACCCGATCTGGCTGCCCGTAAGGCCCAGCTCTTTCTGGTAATAGAGGGAGAGAAAAGGAAGAAGAAAGGCCAGTGCGGCGAAGATGGTAAAATAGAAGACGCGGGCAATGAGCATGGCGATGTTCCGGGGGAGGAGTAGGATGGACCTGCGAAGATGATTTTACCCCGATTGCCGGATGCAGCGCAATAACCTCCAGACGCCTCCGCATCTCGGAGATCGCACCGGCGACAGCCAATTCTTTGGCAACTGGCGGCTATTTGGCTTGCTTCCGCACCACTTCATTCGTTGAAACGTCATATTTTCCGAAGGCAATATTGGCTCCACTGCAAAAAAATCATTTCACCACGGAGACACGGAGGACACGGAGAAAATAGTGGCAGCTCACTGAGAAATTCCTCTCCAAATCTCACCTTTTTCTTCCTCCGTGCACTCTGTGCCTCCGTGTTGAAGGGTTTTTCAGTAGAGCCACCATTGCTTTATTGCGCTTTCAATTCACTTGTGCCACAATTAGCCATGCGAGAATATCGCAAAAATTTTTCAACGTTCTGTCTGAAAAGGTGAAACACCATGAAAAGACGAACATTCTGGATTAGCATGCTCCTTACGCTTTCTGTCATGGCGTTTCTGGCGCCAGTGGGCGTATTTGCTGCTGGACGGCCAGATCATGGAATGCTCCCGGACCCAGATCCCGATGCGGTGGCGAGCATCATCGAATTCACCGGGCAGGTCGAGAGCAAAGACGCCGCTATCCCGGGCGACTGGGTTATCGATGGCCGCACGGTGCATGTCTCTCGTTGGACGCATTTCAATGCCAGCCCCGCAACCATTCTGATTGGCGATCACGTCGAGGTCAGGGCGGAACAAAGACCAAATGGCGTCCTGCTGGCGATTTCCATCAAGGAGACTCAAGGCCCAACTCAAGTGCATTTCACTGGCGTTATCGAAGAAATCGCCGACGACTACTGGGGGGTGGATGGCAAGACTGTGCGTATCGTCGAAAACACCATCATCCTGGGCGATGAGCCCGATGTGGGCGACATTGCTGATGTCGTAGCCTACGAGACCAATGACGGCCTCGTCGCCAAGCGCATCGTGGTGGTGACCGGTACGCAATCCATTTTCTTCCCCGGCTTCATCAAGGAGATGACCGAGGACGCCTGGGTGATCCAAACTCCGGCCGGCGAAAAGAACGTGACCATCACCAAAGACGCCGTCATTGAGGGCGATACGCCCGATGTCGGTGATCGCGTGAAAATTTGGGCGAAAGTCACGGCCGATGGACTGGTCGCCATCCGCATCCTGGTGAAGGACGTTCCCAGCGAGGCTCACTTCAGAGGACGCATCCAGGAAATGAATGATGATTTCTGGGTAGTCGCTTATCAGACCGTGACCGTCTCTGAGGACACCGTCATTGAGGGCGATGATCCCCATGTGGGCGATGCGGCGGAAGTGTGGGCACTCTCCACGGCTGATGGGCTGGTCGCCACCCGTATCCTGGTGACCTCTACCACTCGATACGCCATCGTCCGCGGCGCAGTCGAATCCATCAGCGACGCGCTTTGGGTCATCGGCGGACGCAAAGTTGACGTGAATGAGGACACCAAGATCCTCGGACATCCTGAGATTGGCGACCAGGTGATTGCAATCGTGCGAGTTCAAGACGACGGCTCCCTCATGGCCCGAAGTATCCACAAAATCCCCGACATGCCGCCACAGGATCGGGTGGTCTTCGCGGGCTTTATCGTTAAAATCAAAGACCCGCCCCAGGAAGGCGATCCCACCATGTGGGTGGTCACCAGCAGCTTCGAACACAACGGCAAGGCGCAAACCTGGGCCATCTGGGTCAGCGACGAGACCGACATCGTTCCCGACGACGCCCATGTTCAGGTCGGCTCCTGGGTAAAGGGGTATGGCGAAACCAATGAGGATGGCTCGATCAACGCCCTCGACGTCCAGGTTGTGGCTGCTCCTCGAGTCTCCTTCGCCGGAGAAATCCAGCAGAAACCGGGAACAGGCGTCATCGGCGATTGGATTATCGAAGGCGTGACGGTGCATGTCACGGACAACGCCAATGTGGTTGGCGATCCCAGCAACTGGAATGGATATGCCCAGGGCTACGGCGTCCTGCATCCTGACGGCTCGGTGACCGCTATCGTCATTGGCCCCATGCCCGGACACTGAGTACACGTCCAGAAATAACTTTCCTTTTTCGCCACAACACTGGCCGAGTAATGATGTTGGCTGTACTGAAAAAACCTTCAACCGGAGGCACAGAGCGCACGGAGGAAGAAAGGGATGAGATTTGGAGAAGAATTTCTCTGTGAACTGCCACTATTTTCTCCGTGTCCTCCGTGTCTCCGTGGTGAAATGACCTTTTTACAGTGGAGCTAATGTTCACCGATAAAGATAAAGGCTTCGTGCATTTGCCTTCTTCGTGTCGTGGCCAAAAGTGGTGGCGAGACCCTGGTAGTTACTTTTTTCTGCGAAAATCCGCGCTGATCCGCTTTTCACATTCTTCCTGGCATGTCTCATCTCAGACGACTGCGATTCTCATTGCTTTTGCTCCTGCTGGCGCTAATGTTGGCGTTGGCGGGCTGTCACGCGGATGAAACCGCGACGCCCGCCCTGCCCTCGGCGGGGAACGACGCCGCTAAGTATGGCGCGACCGAGCCGGGCGGTGCGGGCATGGGCGAGGATCAATGGCTGCTGGTCATGCCCGATGACGGCCCCAACGCAGTCATCGACCACATCCGCAGCGCCAAAAAGAGCATCCGCTTCAAAATCTATCTCCTCACCTACCGCGAGGCCCGCAACGAACTCATCAAGGCCGCCAACCGCGGGGTGGACGTGAAAGTGCTCATCGACAAGGAGCCGGTGGGCGGCGGCGAGAGCAACGCCGAAAGCTACCAGATGCTGAAAGAAGGCGGCGTGGATGTGAAATGGGCGCCCGGCGCATTCAAAAACGTGCATGAGAAATCCCTGGTCATCGATGATCGGCTGGCCCTCATCGCCACCTTCAACTTCACGCACGGCTCCTTCAGCAGAAACCGCGAGTATGCGCTGGTCACCACCCGGGCCAATGTGGTGGCCGACGTGGCCGCGATTTTCGACGCGGATTGGGCGGGCGAAGGCGTGCGCGTCAGCGCGGACAGCCCGCTGGTGGTCAGCCCGGAGAACAGCCGCGAGCGCATCACGGGCCTCATCCAGGGCGCGCAAAAATCCCTGTGGCTGGAGGAGGCCACGCTGCTGGACGAAGACATCACCCGGGCGTTGGAGCAGGCCGCCCGCCGCGGGGTGGAGGTGCGTTTCATCTCACCCAATCGCGATGACAACGACGTGGCCGCGGAGAATCTGGCCCGATTGGCGGCCGCGGGCGGACAAACGGTGCGCCTGGACGATCCCTACGTCCACGCCAAGGTTATCCTGGCCGATGGCAAGCAGGCCTTTGTCGGCTCCGAAAACCTCACCTTCACCTCGCTAGAGCTGAATCGAGAGCTGGGGATCATCACCGAGGATGAGGCCGTCATCGAGCGCCTCGCCTTCACCCTGGCCCAGGATTGGGCCCGGGCGGGCGGCGAACAGACCTCCCCCAAGCCGCCCGCGGGCGTCATCTCCTGGCGGGATGCAGAAAAATACGCGGGGCAAGAGGTCACCGTGGCGGGAACCATCGTCCACACCTACGATTCGGGCAAGGTCACATTCCTCAATTTCGATGATGATTATCGCAACACCCTGACCATCGTTCTCTTCCCCGATAGCTACGACGCGTTTCCGCAAAAGCCCGCCCGGTATTTCAAGGATAAACAGGTGCAGGTGACGGGCAAGGTGAAGATGTACGAGGGAGCGCCCGAGATCGTCATCGATGATCCAGCGCAGATTCAGGTGGTGGGAGGGTACCCAACATCCGCCGCGCCCGCGCCGGCCGCTCGCTCCGATTCGGCGCCACCCGCGCCCTGGCAGGATGCAGGCGAGCATGTGGGAGAGACCATCACGGTGGCGGGCGCTGTGGCGCGCACCTACAACTCGGGCAAAGCGGCTTTTCTGAATTTCGACGAGGATTGGCGCGGGAAATTCAGCGTCGTCATCTTCGCCAGCGATTTCGACAAATTTCCACGGCCGCCCGATGAGCTGTATCTGCACAAAAACATCCTGGTCACGGGCAAGATCAAGGAATATAAGGGCGCACCCGAAATGATTGTCGAATCCCCCGAGCAGATCGAAATCGTGGGGGATGCTCAGGCCAACGCCGCGCCCACCACCGTTGCCGCGAGCCCGCCCAAAGGCGTGGTTCCCTGGCAAAATGCGGGCGATTACGCGGGCCAGACCATCACGGTGTCGGGCCGCATCATCCACACGAAAAACATCGGCAGCATCACCTTCCTCGATTTCGGCAAAGATGAGGATGATTTCGTGGCCATCGTGCGGGCTGAGGATTACGCTAATTTCCCGGCCCCACCCGCAGAACTCTACGATGGCAAGAAGGTGTGGATTACCGGCGAGATCAGCACGCACAAGGGCGCCCCCCAGATGGCGCTGCACTCTCCCCAACAGATCCAGGTGTTCGACTGATGAAAAGATGGCTGGGCCGTCTGGGCTAAATCTTTTTCGGCATTATTTTTGCGCTGCTCATGCTGGAAGCCCTGCTGCGCCTGATGTCCGGCTTTCCGCCGCACAATCTGCAACTGGCCTAGCGGGTGTGCGACGCCGCGGCCCAGCGCTGTCATCTTTGTGACGCTGCATCAAAAAGCCGTCGGGTGGGAATCCTGGTGGGTGTTCGAAATGAGTTGCAAGAAGCGTCATCCCGGATTCTGGCGGCTTTTGGCGAGGGAATATGTGGGAGAGGGGGCGAGAATCAGGGGGAGTCGGGCATCTCGGGCGCGGGTTCAGGGGCGGATTCGGCCACGGGCGATTCTTCTTTGGCGGTCGATTGCTGCATATTCTGCTCCATCTTCTGCACGATGTCGCCCAGCTCTTCGTTGACCGAGCGCAGCGCGTTGAGCACGCCCGTCTTGATGTTCTGCGTCACGGGCGAGGTCTTCAGCTCCTCCGCGGTCTGAGCGGCCTTCTGCGCCACATTCTGGGTGACATGAGACTCGCGGGCCTTGACCATGGCCTCGTTGATTTCTTCGATGACGGTTTGTGCACCGGTGGCAACCTCCTTCCGCACTTCCTGAAGCTGCGGCGACTCGAGCGCGTCCTTGATGAGTTGACTGAAATTGCGTCCCAATTTGGTGAGCTCCTCGACGAATGGGCTGGCGCCCGGCTGTGATTGTTCCTGGGGTTCTTCTTGTTGTTCTTTGTCCATAAGGCATCCTCCTGGGCAAGGTGGATTAACGGAATGTTTTCTGTGAGCCTATACGTCGAAAGAGGCGCTCGGGTTTCACACATCCTGTGCGCTCAAAAGATGGCGGGCGGTGATGCGGGTCGCCCGCCATCCCGGAAAAATGAGGGTCAGTTCACGCCGGGCGTGAGTGCGAAGTCGAATTCGCCCACACGCTGCGAGTAGCCCGAGGCTGCGCCGCAGGCGTTGACCGTGGTGATCAGGTAGAAGTGGTTGACCGCGGCGTCGCCCAGGCTGTTGCTGTGGGTGTAGCTGGTCTGCGAAGTCGTATCCAGCGGCGCGTCGTTGCGGGTGTCGGGGGTGAAGTAGGGCGCTGCGTCTTCCCACACCTGGTAATGATCGCTGGATGTGACCGGGCTCCAGCTCAGATCGACGCCGCCGACGCCCGTATTGGCCGCAATGCCCACGGTGGCTGGGGCGTCCAGAATGCGGCAGACGCTGAAGCGGGTCAGCACCGGGTCATGATCCGAGCTGCGATGAGCCGTATCGTCCTGGGGAGCGTTCACGCCGGCGCTGAAGACGCAGTCCGTGCAATTGTCGGTTCCCATGTTCGCTACGTCGGGATAATCTGCGTTGATATGCACGGCCCGACCGGCCATAAAGTAGCCATCCAGATCGCTGGTGGTGATGAAATGATCCAGCACCTCGGATTCGCCGCTGAAGATGTAGCTGTAACGATCGCTTTCGGGCACGTGGGCCAGATAGAGATTCACCAGGGGCTCGCCGCCTACGGTCGTGTCGAATTGGGCCAGGGTGGTGGAGCCGAGGACATCGTTGAAATCCCCCAGCGCCACAGAATTGGTGCGGCCCGCGTCATATTCCGCCTGCATGATGTCCACCACGTGCTGGGCCTGGGCCTCGCGGCGGGGCAGGTTGACGCTTTCATCTCCCCGCTTGGATTTGAAGTGGTTGACGATGACCGAGACGTCCACCGACTTGTCTCCGGCGGCGTTCTTGAGGGTGAGCTGGGCCAGGTAGGGCGGGCGATTGTAGAGGGGATACGTGCCCGAAGTGCAGGGGTTAGGAACCACGCGGCCATACGTGTTATCCGCGTTGCTGTAATTCACGCCGTAATCGGTGGTGGTGCAGCCCTGCTCCTGGCTGCTGGCGTTCAGCGTCACCCGGGCCGGATCGTAGAGGATGCCCGTGGTGATGTCTCGGGGATCGATGCTTTCGTAGTAATCGTAGCTGTAACTGGGGCCGCCCTGGGCGCTGATGGCGTTCACCAGATCATCCCACACCGGGTCTTTGCCCTCCACCTCCTGCACGCCGATGA
>JALXAF010000522.1 GCA_026992375.1 Anaerolineae bacterium | reverse complement strand
ATCATTTAGCGTCTGGAAAACGGAATGACCGACTGAACTGATACGGTCTCAAGAACCGAGTCAAACTTGCAACTGGCGAGTGATTTTGCTATAATTGCACTTGCTGTTGGGGGATAGTTTAATCGGCAGAACGGGTGACTCTGGATCACTTAGTTGGGGTTCGAATCCCTGTCCCCCAGCCTCAACTCCTCGGCTCGACGCCGGGGAGTTTTATTGTCGTTTCAACGGTCCCATTTCTCCGCACATTGCCCTTCGTCATCAACGGGAAGGAGCGCTCCCATAACAGGCTCCTTCCCGTCGTTTTTTGTGCAATAATTGCGCCCGCCCGAGTCTCCCAACGCCTCTCTCGTCCGGTTTCAGACAAGGAAGGCCAGGCGGGGCGTTTTGGGGCGAACGTCAGGCGAAGGCCAGTTCCAATTCCTCTTCGGCCTCGGCTTCGGGCATGGGAGGCAGAGTCTGGTTGTTTTCGCCGGCGATGAAGGCCTCCAGGTTCTTGCGGGCCACGTCGTCGGTGAACTGGATGGGCGGGGATTTTTTGAAATAGGCGCTGGGGGCGATGAGCGCGCCCTTCAGCCCGCGATCCAGGCCCAGTTTGGCGCAGCGCACCGCGTCGATGATGACGCCCGCGCTGTTGGGGCTGTCCCACACTTCTAGCTTCAGCTCCATGTTCAGAGGCACGTTGCCGAATGTGGTGCCTTCGATGCGGATGTGCGCCCATTTGCGATCTTGCAGCCAGGCGATGTAGTCGCTGGGGCCCACATGGATGTTCTCGTCGGTCAGTTCCGATTCGCTGACCTGGCTGGTGACGGCCTGGGTTTTGGAAATCTTCTTGCTGACCAGCCGGGAGCGCTCCAGCATGTTTAGGAAATCGGTGTTGCCGCCAAAGTTGAGCTGATAGGTGCGATCGATGCGCACGCCCCGATCCTCGAACAGGCGAGTGAGGATGCGATGGGTGATGGTGGAGCCCACCTGGCTCTTGATGTCGTCGCCAATGATGGGCAGGCCCGCATCGTAGAATCGCTGCTGCCATTCGGGATCGCTGGCGATGAACACCGGCATAGCGTTGACCACGGCCACGCCCGCCTCCAATGCCTGCTCCATGTACCAACGCACCGCCTCCTCGCTGCCCACGGGCAGATAATTGACCAGCACATCCGCGCCGCTGTCGCGCAACACCTGGGCCACATCCACCGGCTCTTCGGGCGATTCCGTGATGACCTGCTTCAGGTAATAACCCAGACCGTCCATCGTGGGCCCGCGCATCACTTCCACATCCATGAAAGGCGGCTCGTGGAAGACATAGGTGTTGTTCTGACCCGAGAAGATGGCTTCAGACAGATCCTTGCCCACCTTGTCGGCGTCCACATCGAATGCAGCCACGAATTCCACGTCCCGGATGTGATAGCCGCCCAGATTGACGTGCATCAGGCCGGGGATGAAGTCGTCATCCTTGGCGTCCTGATAGAAGTAAACGCCCTGGATGAGCGCGGATGCGCAATTGCCTACGCCAGCGATAGCAACGCGAACTTTGTCAGACATGGGAAGTCTCCTTGAGAAATGAGGGTTGTGAGGGATAAGTCGAAATTGTCGAAACAAGGGATGGATCGAGCTTGAAACGGAAGCGAGCGGCGTGGCCGCCCGCCCCGACGCTACTCCTCCATCCGTTTTACACTCGCCCGCACGATGAGTTCGCCGCGCAGGAAAATATCTGTAACAGGCTTGTTCTCCAGGGCTGTCAGCAATGAGACGACCGCTAGGCGTCCCAGCTCATGGGTGCGCTGCTCCACCGTCGTCAGCGGCGGAATGCTGATCTTGGCCATGGGAACGTTGTCGAAACCCATGACGGAAAGATCGTCGGGGATGTTGACGCCCTGCTGATGCGCTTCGGAAAGAAGGCCCAGCGCCGAGAGATCGTTGTAGCAAAAAAAAGCGGTGGGGCGTTGCTCGTCCGGCTGGTTTAGCCACCAATGCAACGCTTCGCGTCCCGCGCGAATGGAACCGTCGCCCGGAATGACCAACTGCCGTTCGAAGCTCAGGCCCGCCTCCTCCAGCGCCCGTCGATAGCCTGCGGCTCGGGCCACATACGAGCGGCCTCGCGTCGGGCCCGCCAGATAAGCGATGCGCCGGTGGCCTTGCGTCAGCAGATGCTGTGTCGCCAGCCAGCCGCCGTGTTCATTGTCGGTGGCCACGTTGTACACATGCTCGCCCGTGTGCAGCGCATTGACGAAGACGATGGGCTCGCTTATCTGCGCCAGCAATTCCTGATAAGCGCCCTGGGCGCGGCTGCTGAGGATGATGAGGCCGCCCACATTATGTCCCAATAGCATCCGCACCATCTCGATCTCCCGCTCGGCGTCGCCCTGGGTGCTGGCCACCAGACGCTGATACCCCGCCTGATGGCTGGCCTCCTCCAGGCCCTTCATCACCGAAGCGATGTACGGATCGGAGAGGGTGGGCGAGATGACGCCGATGACAGGGCTGGAACCCATCACCAGACTGCGCGCAGCCAGGCTGGGAGTGTAGTCGAGCTCGCGGGCGAGGGCCTGGATGCGCTCGCGCGTTGCCAGGCTTACTCTGGGAGAATCGGCCAAAGCCCGGCTGACGGTAGAAGGGGCGACGCCAGCGATGCGGGCGATATCCTTGATGGAGGGACGTTGAGACATACGTTTGTTTCGGGCGTTATAGGTAGTTGTTCGACATCCGATAACTATAACACCGCTTTCCTGAATAAGTTGTGCAAACGTTTGCATTTATTTTCAAATTTATACCACCGTTCTTGACCTGCTGTCAAATTTAGTTTTGGGGTTCGATTGTAGACTTCGGAGGTCTCGCCAGACCTCCGAAGTCTTTACGCCGCGCAACGCAGACAAACGCCA
>JALXAF010000521.1 GCA_026992375.1 Anaerolineae bacterium | reverse complement strand
CGCGGCGATGCACATTGGCATGACGAAAGGCCTTGAGCGCTGAGAGATAGGAGGCTTCCAAAAAGAGGGGATCGGCCCGATCGAACACCCGGAAGCGATCGGTGGCTACGCCCGCGCCCAGGATTTTAACCGGATTTGGGGAATAGGCCCGGGCTTCTTCGGTTGGCGCCAGCACCACCGCGGCCGCACCGTCACAAATGGGCGAGCTATCGAACAGGCGCAATGGATATTGGATGACGCGCGAGTTCAGCACCATCTCTCGGGTCACTTCCTTGTCCTTGAACAGGGCGTTGGGATTGTTGCGGGCGTTGCCATGGGCGTTGAGCGCGAAATTCACGAATCCATCTTCGGGAACATCGAATTTCTGCATGTACAGCCGCATGATCTCGGCGTTTTTGCCGATGAGCGTGTCGCCGTTGACCACTTCCTGCTCCGCATCCAACGCCTTGGCCAGCACGGGCGTGGGCACGCCATCGCTCATCTTCTCCACGCCCACGGCGATGGCCAGATCCGCCTCGCCGCTGGCCACAGCCAGATAAGCCATGCGCAGCGCCGCTGCGCCGGTGCCCGTGGCCGCGCGCACATCCAGCGCCTCCACGCCCGACAGGCCCGCTTCATCCGCGATGAGCGCAGCGACATGCTTTTGCCCTTGGAGCTCATCTCCCAGCATGTTGCCTGCAAAAAGCGCGTCCACTCGCTCCACTTCGGCGTCCGCCATGGCGAGATGAACCACCTGAGCGGCCATTTGTCGCAGAGTTTGTTGCGTTTGTTTCTGCACCGGAATTTGTCCGATGCCCACGATGCTGACTGGTCTCATAGATTCCTCATTGTGTCAGGGAAAAGAAGATGGGAGGGGCGGAGGCGGGCGGACAGGAGTGACGAACGCGCCAGCCTGCGCTCCTGTTCAATGCATCCATGCCTGGAACCTCGAACCCAATTATGCCACATCCAGTTGACAAAGCCCGCTTTCACGGCTACGATCAGAGCACCCAGACGCTCCCCACACGCTCTCGAAGAAAGCATCACATCATGCCCCGGACAATCGATCTGCTCATCCTGAACGCCCGCCAACTCCTCACCTGCGCCAGCGACGGCCCCAAACGGGGCGAGGCCATGACCGATGTCGGCCTCATCGAAGATGGCGCGGTGGCCGTGCAAGATGGCGAGATCATCGCCGTCGGCTCCAGCGCCGAGCTTGCGGCCCGATACGAATCTCGCACCACCATCGACGCCGCGGGCAGGGTGGTCACGCCCGGCTTTGTGGACCCTCACACCCATGTGGCGTACGCGGGCGACCGGGTGGCTGAATTCGAAATGCGCATCAAGGGCGCAACTTACATGGAGATCATGGCCGCTGGAGGCGGCATTGTCAGCACCATGCGGGCGGTGCGAGAAGTCAGCGAGGAAGAACTGGCGGCGGAGACGCGGCATCGCCTGGATGAGATGCTGATGCTGGGGACGACCACGACGGAAGTCAAGACAGGCTACGGGCTCAGCATCGAGGCCGAGATGAAGCTGCTGCGGGCCATCGAACAATTGCATGACGCCCATCCCATGACCCTGGTTCCCACCTTTCTCGGCGCTCATGCGGTTCCGCCCGAGTTCAAAGGCCGCACCGACGCTTATGTGGACCTGGTGGTGGAGGAGATGATCCCCGCGGCAGCGGATTGGTATAAGGCCAGCAGCTTCGCCCGCCAGCAATCGCCCTTTTTCTGCGACGTCTTCTGCGAGGCGGGCGTGTTCGACTTGGCTCAGAGCCGCCGGGTGCTGAAAGCGGGTCTGGCTCGAGGCATGGCTCCCAAGCTCCACGCGGATGAGTTCGAAAATCTGGGCGGGGTGACGCTGGCAATCGAACAGGGCGCGACGTCGGTCGATCATCTGGATGTGACGCCGCCCGACGAAATCGCGCGGCTGGCCGCGTCTGACACCATGGGCGTCGTTCTCCCCGCGGTGAATTTCAACCTGGGCAGTTGTCATTTCGCCGATGCACGCGAAATCATCGATGCAGGTGCAGCCCTGGCCCTGGCCACCGACATCAACCCCGGCTCAGCGCCCACGCCCTCCATGCCCATGGTCATGGCCATCGCCACCCGCTACCAAAAACTGCTCCCCGCCGAAGTTTTGAACGCCAGCACCATCAACGCAGCCTATGCCGTCGGCCTGGGCGACCGCGTTGGCTCGTTGCAGGCGGGCAAGCGGGCCGATATCCTCATCCACGGCGTCTCAGATTATCGCCATCTCGCCTACGAGTTCGGCAAAAATTTCGTCGAGATGGTGATCAAGGATGGCGAAAACGTGAGTTTTTGATCACCTCAAAAACGTAACGCGTGTTGCGATGGCGTCGCTTCACGCATCACTTCTTGTATTCTTCCAGCACCTGCGGCAGTTCTTCCTGACTCACGAAACGAGCATCGAAGACTGCATCCTCGGCCTTGGCCACGGCTTCGGGCGTGCCGCCTACGAAAACCAGGGGAATCTCCCAGGTGGCGGGCGCTTTTTTCATGATCATGCCCGTCATGCGTCCGTGGGAGGGCAGATAGCGCAGATCGATAACCACGACATCGGGCTGCCACTCCTTGACGCGACGATAGGCCAGCGAGCCGTCCATGGCCTCGAACTCCACTTCCCAGCCCAGCTCGCGCAACTCGTCCGCATAGGCTTCGATTTCACTGTCGTCCCAGTGAACTAAAAATAACTTTGGCATCGTAAATCCTCACAATTCAATGACGTCATGTCGACGAGCGAAGCGAGGAGACATCCCCTCCGTGCGTTGTTTCCAGCAATGCGGGGGATGTCTCGCTTCCTCGACATGACGATGGTGCAGATGGGTTATGCAAGCCCGTAAAGCTTGCTGTATTTATCGCGCAGGTAAGCCATAAGCGGCTTGTAGCTCAGGGGCTCGCCCGTGACGACCTTGACCAGCTCTTGCGCCCGGTAGCGCTGACCATGCTGGTAGATGTGTTCCCGCAGCCAGTTCAGCAGGGGCTCGAATTTCCCGGCTGCGAACTGGGCGTCGAGATCGGGGATGTCTTTGCGGGCCTGGGCGAAGAATTGAGCGCCGTAGAGGTTGCCCAACGCGTAGGTGGGGAAGTAGCCGATAGCCCCAAACGACCAGTGGATATCCTGCAAAACGCCTTTGCTGTCATCCGGCACGTCCAGCCCCAGATACTCCTTGAACAACGCGTTCCAGGTGGCGGGAATCTCCTCCACCGGCAGTCCTTCGTTGATGATGGCCTGCTCGATCTCGAAGCGCAGCATGATGTGCAGGTTGTAGGTCACCTCATCAGCTTCCACGCGAATGTAGCCGGGCTTCACTGCGTTGACCGCAAAATGGAAGTCCTCCATGCTCACGTCGGCCAGGGTTTTGGGGAACATCTGGCGGGTGATGGGGTAGAAATACTGCCAGAAGGCCTTGCTGCGCCCCACCAGGTTCTCCCATGTGCGGGATTGCGATTCGTGGATGCCCAGCGAGACGGCTTTGCCTCGGGGCAGGCCAAAGAACTCGTCGGGCAGGTTTTGTTCGTAGAGGGCGTGGCCCGTCTCGTGCAGCACGCTGAAGAAGGAATCGCCGAAATTGCGGGGATCGAAGCGGGTGGTGATGCGCTGATCGCCCGGGCCGAAGTTGGTGCTAAAGGGATGCGTGCTCACGTCCATGCGAGCGGAAGCGTAATCCAGGCCGTAGGCCGCAGAAGCCATCTGCCCCAGGATGCGCTGGCGCTCCACCGGATAATCCCGATCTTCGACGATGGCGGGATCGGGCTGTTTGGGCGCGTTCACCAGCTCTTGCAAGAAGGGCGCCAGCTCCTCTCGCAGGCCAGCGAAAAGCCGCTTCACGTTATCAGTCTTCTCGCCCGGCTCGAATTCATCCAGCAATGCGTCGTAGGGTTTGTCTTCGTAGCCGTAGTATTCCGTCTTCTGCTTGGTCAGCTCGATGAGCTCGCCCAGCTTGGGCGCATACAGGCTGAAATCGGATTTGGCCCGGGCCTCAGCCCACACGTGTTGGGCCAGCGACGCGGTGCGGGAGTACTTTTCCACAAATTCGGTGGGCAGTTTGGCGGCTCGATCGTAAGAACGCCGCCACTCGCGTGCATTCACCGCCTCATCGCTCACCGGATCGCTGACGAGATCGCTTTCCTCGACGGCGCAGAGAAGATCGTTTATCTCAGGAGCGATGGTCTTGCGATGGGCGAGGCCCGAGAGATAAGCGCTCTGCTCCGCCCGCCATTGAGCGCCTTTGGGCGGCATATTCACTTCCTGATCCCATCCCAATACAGCCTCAATGGAGTCAATAAGGGCGATTTCGCGAAATCGCCTGAGTAATTCCTGATAAGCTTGTTCGGGATTCACGTTGTCCTCTCATTTGCTGGTGATCAGGGCATAGCGCAAGCAGCCTTGCCGTTAACTAATTAAATTAGCGCCTTGCCAATGGAATCCTGGCCCACTGGGCGAAAAAATGTCTCACGTAAAGACGCAAAGTCGCCTGGAATTCCTTTGCCTCTTTTTTCTTTTGCGCCTTGACGACTCTCTAACGGCGCACAGGACATGCCTTGCATGAGATGGACATTCCAGGCAGATAAGGAAGTTTTATCAGCAATCCTGTGTTAGATCATACCAGTGGAGAACATTCTGTGCAACAATAACGACAACAAGAGGTGCGTTCCAAAATTGGGGCGCACTGGCCGAATAGAATTCGGTTCTGGGGTCGTTCCGCCGCATGTCCTCCTGCGAGGACATTTTCGGGCGCAAATTGGCTTGTCTGCGCAGGCAGACAAGCGGCCCATCCAATCAAACTTCCTTATCGCCTCCCCAGCCCGTCCCGGAGCGGGGGAGGAACAAAAGGAGGGGGCTGCCCCCAGCCCTGATTTCAATCGACAGGTTCTGGCAAGAAATGCAAATTTGCCCCCAAATTGGAACGCACCCGACAACAAGGACGCATGATGGAAGCGCTCATTCTCTTCGCAGGCAACTCCAACCAGGGCATCCTCTACGCCGGACAGGCGTTCATCGAGGCGGCGATAGAGGGGGGCTGGCACGCGGCCTGCGTGGATTCGGGCAGGCAGAGGGATGTGGAGCACTGCGTCATCATGCTTAGCCGCAAGCCGTTGCGGCGAGGACCGGCCGCCATGCCCGAGGTGGGCATGCTGGCCAGTCTGCCTGCGGCGGACGCCTTCGAGCGGGCCATCAAACCGGGCGGACTGCTGGTGCTGAATGCCCAGGAGATCAGGCGGCCCGTGCTGCGCCGGGATGTGGATGTGGTCATGGTTCCGGTGGCGGAGACGCCGGAAGACCCGTCGCTGGCCACGCTGACGCTGCTGGGCGCGCTGGTGGCGCTCACCGACTGGACGCCCGTAGATGAGGTAATGACGGTGGTGCGCAAGAGCTGTGTGGGAGATGAAGCCTGCAAGGCGTTCCAGCGGGGCGCATTTTTCGTGGAAGAGATGCTGACGAGCGCCTCCGCCGAGGCGGCCTGATCGGATCGGCGCGACGATTTCTGGCGGGGGGGGTTTTCCCATTAGAATAGGTAACTCGCAGGAGGGCGGCGCAGCCGTGCGCGTTCACATCGCCCCCGCTTTCCATTCTTTTTGCAACCAACCCACATTTTGGCGCATTCCGCCATCTACTATCTCTATCGGAGGACTGATTTTATGAGTGATTGTGAATCCCCGCTGAAAGGCAAATGGGCGCTGATTCTGGGCGCGTCCAGCGGTTTTGGCGCAGCCACGGCCCGCAAGCTTTCATCCAAGGGCATGAACATCTTTGGCGTGCATCTGGATATGAAACAGACCATGCCCCGGGTGCGCGAGGTCATCAGCGACATCGAGGCCAACGGCGGCAAGGCGGTGTTCTTCAACATGAACGCCACCAACGAGCGCAAGCGGGCCAAGGCCCTGAAGAAGATGAAGGCGGAGCTGGAGGCGTCGGGCGAGGAGCACATCTGGCTGATGATGCACTCGCTGGCCTTTGGCACCCTCAAACCCTTCTTCGCCGAAAATCCCGAAGACGCCATCGATCCCGCTTCCATGAACATGACCCTGGAAGTGATGGCGCATTCCCTGGTTTATTGGACTCAGGCCCTGTGGTGGGAAGGCTTGTTGGGCCGGGGCAGCCGCATCTTCTCCATGACGTCCGAGGGTTCGCACCGGGTGGTGCCGGGCTATGGCGCGGTATCCGCAGCCAAGGCGTCGCTGGAATCCCACACCCGGCAGATCGCGATGGAGCTGGGCCCCTACGGCATTCTGGCCAACTGCATCCAGGCTGGCGTCACCGATACGCCTGCGCTACGACAGATTCCGGGCCACGAACAGATCATCGAGGCCAGCATCCGCCGCAACCCTGGCAAACGCATGACCGTGCCCGAGGATGTGGCCAACACCATCGCCGCGCTGGCCGTTCCCGAAGTCTCATGGGTTTCGGGCAGCGTCATCTTCGTGGATGGCGGCGAAGACGTTACGGGGTAAAACCAAAGTGCGTCGCATCTCGGAGATGCGACGCACTTCTTCTCGAGGTGCGACGCACTTCCTTGCTTACACCATCCAGAACTCGGTTTTGCGGGGGCGATACTGGATGGCTTCGGCGATGTGGTGGGTGGCAATGCGATCATCGCCTGCGAGATCGGCGATGGTGCGGGCTAGTTTGAGCACCCGATGATAAGCCCGGGCGCTGAGCTGCAACTGGCGCATGGCCGCGCCGATGAGTTGATGCGCCTCGCGATCCAGCGGACAGAACTGGCGCACTTCGGTGGGGCCCATGTCGGCGTTGGCGTCGATGTGAGGCAGGCCCGCGAAGCGGGCGGTCTGCCGGGCCCGGGCCGCCAGCACCCGCTCTCGCACCGCGGCCGAAGACTCTCCCCGGCTGTCATCGGTGAGCTTCTCGTATTTCACCCGCGGCACTTGCACATGGATGTCGATGCGGTCCAGCAAGGGCCCGGAAATACGCTTCTGATAGTTGCGGATGGCAGAGGTGGAGCAGGTGCAGGCCCGCTCGGGATCGCCGTAGTAGCCGCAGGGGCAGGGATTCATGCTGGCCACCAGCATGAAATTGGCTGGAAAGGTGACCGTGCCTGTGGCCCGGGAGAGGGTGACGATCTTGTCCTCCATGGGCTGACGCAGCATCTCCAGCATCTTGCCGCCGAACTCGGGCAGCTCATCCAAAAAGAGCACCCCGCGATGGGCCAGACTGATCTCGCCCGGGCGGGGCCAGCGTCCGCCGCCGATGAGTCCGGCGTAGGAGATGGTGTGATGGGGCGCGCGGAAGGGCGGCTGGCGGATGAGGGGCGTCTCGGGCGTGAGCAGATCGGCCACCGAGTAGATGCGGGTCACATCCAGGGCCGCTTCCTGGCTCAGGGGCGGCAGGATGCTGGGTAGGGTGCGGGCCATCAGGGTCTTGCCCGCGCCGGGCGGGCCCGTCATCAACATGTTGTGTCCGCCCGCGGCCGCCACCTCCAGAGCCCGTTTCACATGCTCCTGCCCCTTCACATCGGCCAGATCCGCGCTGAACGGGGGCAGCGGTGCGGCGTCGGTGCGGTGGGGTCGGGGCGGAATAGGCGCCACGCCCCGCAGGTGATTCACCAGATGCGTGAGATGATCCACCGGGATGACCTGAATGCCCTGGATGAGCGCGGCCTCGGCTGCGTCCACCTCGGGCACGTAAATGCGCTCGAAGCCTTCGCGTCGGGCCAGATCGGTGATGGGCAGGATGCCGTTGACGTGCCGCAGGCTGCCATCCAGAGCCAGTTCGCCGATGAACAGGGCCTTTGCCAGCTCGTCGTGGGGGATCTGGCTGGTGGCGGCCAGCGTGCCCACGGCGATGGGCAGATCGTAGGCGGGCCCCCGTTTGGGGATATCCGCGGGCGCCAGGTTGACGGTGTAGGAGCCCATGGGGAAATTCATGCCGCTGTTACGCACGGCCGAGCGCACCCGCACCCGACTTTCCTGCACCGCGGTGTCGGGCAGACCCACGATGATGAAATGCGGCATCATGCCCCCGCGTTTGTCCACCTCGACTTCGATGACCCGACCATTGAGGCCCAAAACTGCGCCAGAGAAGACCTTTGCAAGCATAACGTCAGGTTTGCGAAAGATGAATGTGAAGAGGAGGGATTTCTCTCAGCCAGTGTGAGCGGCGTCGGCCAGGGCGGCGGCCAGCTCCCGAACGGCTGCCACCGGCGAGTCTGCTCCGGCCCGTTTCACCAATGCGCTGCCCACCACCACGCCGTCGGCCAGTTGCGCCACCTGCCGGGCCTGCTCGGGCGTGGCGATGCCAAAGCCCACGGCCAGGGGCAGATCGGTGTGCGCCCGCACCCGGGCCACGAATTCGGCCAGATGGGGCGGCAGCTTGGCCCGGGCGCCGGTCACGCCCGCCACGCTGACCAGATAGAGGAAGCCGGTGCTGTGGGCCGCGGCCAGCTCAAGGCGTTCGGGCGTGCTGGTGGGAGCCGCCAGATGAATGAGGGCCAGATGATGCTCCCGGGCCAGAGCCTCGAACTCGCCCGCCTCGTCCGGCGGCAGGTCGGGCGCGATGAAGCCGTCTGCGCCCGCGGCCGCGGCGTCGGCCACGTAGCGCGCCATGCCATAAGCCAGGATGGGATTGATGTAGCCCATGAGGATGAGGGGGATGCTGACGCCCTCGGCCCGCAACTGCGCCGCCAACTGAAACGCGTCGGCGGGCGTGACGCCCTGGGCCAGGGCCTGCTGGGTGGCGGCCTGGATGGTGGGGCCGTCGGCCAGGGGGTCGGAGAAGGGCACGCCGATCTCGATCAAATCAGCGCCCGCATCCACCAGCGCATGAAAGATGGCCGGGGAGAGCGCGGGGGTGGGATAGCCCACGGGCATGTAGGGCATAAAAGCCGCCTGATCCCGGGCGGCCAGGCGGATGAAGGTCTGTTCGATGCGTTGGATTCCGGTCATAGAGGGTTCACGCAAGATATGAAAGTATCTCCCTGGCGGAAGCCATCACAGAATCCTGGAAATAAGGGCTGAGCGACTGTTCCGTGACGAGATTGACAGGTCGCCCAAACAGTTCGCTCATCTCTCGTTCCAGGCTGATGAGTTGCAGCAATGTCACAGGATGTTCGAATTCCACCAGCAAATCGATGTCGCTCTGTTCAGTCTCCTCCCCGCGAGCCACCGAGCCAAACACCTTGAGCGTTCGGACCGCGTACTGGCGACAAAGTTGTCTCAGACGAGATTCGTCGGAAGTTTGCAGCAGATTGAGGAAAGCCATGTGAGATGGGTTATCATGTAGTGAGGTTGCCTGGCGGGAGGGCATCATTATCGATACTATACCGAACTCATACCCTGTCGTCAAGCGCTTTCATCACTGTGTCCAGGTCTTTGTCGCCCCGGCCCGAAAGGTTGACCAGCAGGATGCTGTCTTTGGACATGGTCGGGGCCAGGTCCAGCGCGTGCCCGATGGCGTGGGCGCTCTCCAGCGCCGGGATGATTCCCTCCAGTTCGGACAGCAGCCGAAAGCCCTCCAAGGCCTGATCGTCGGTGCAATAGGTGTATTCGGTGCGCCCCATGTCTCGCAGCCAGGCGTGTTCCGGCCCCACCGACGCGTAATCCAGGCCCGCGCTGATGCTGTG
>JALXAF010000520.1 GCA_026992375.1 Anaerolineae bacterium | reverse complement strand
AGCAGACTATCGCCAAAACGTGATGCGCTGAACGAAGCGAAAACGTCTGTTCAGCCAGGCCCGCACGAGCTGGCTGCGCAACTTGAGCCAGGTGAATTGAGCCTGGCGCATCTCCTCTTGCTGCAAAGGATGGGGGCTGTACTTGTCTCGGGCGTAGAGCTGGGCCAGATCGTACACATCATCTGAGATGGGGGGGATGGCGCGGGCAAAGAGAAGCGCCTGCTCCCTAGGCGTCAAACTGGGGCGCTCAGTCACGCCCAGACGCTCGCCCCACCACAAAAGCCGATCCCACAAGCGTTCGATAAAATCATGGGGAGTGTAGCGGTGGCGGACGCGAACCTGCTGGCTCGACGCGGGCGCTTGCAGCAGTCTGCGCACCAGCACGGCCACGACGATCAGGCCCGCGACGCCCACCAACACCATGATGAGCCCCACATTGACGGAGACGCGTTGCAAGAAACCCCTGGAAACGCCGGTGAAGGCGGTCTGAGGCCCGGTCTTTTCCTCCTCCGGGATGTTCTGCTCCCGCTCCTCGTCCTGCTTTTGCTCGAAAGCCGAGGCCCGGCCCCCTTCTTCCGGCGGAATGACCGATTTTTCCTGGCGCTCGATGACGGGCTCGGAGGCCGTGGGCTCGAACTGAATCCAGCCATAGGTGGGGAAATAAACCTCCACCCAGGTGTGTGCGTCCTTCTCCAGCAATTGATAGCTTCCGGAAAGCGGGTTATATTCGCCCGTGGCATAGCCCTGGGCCAGCCGGGTGGGAATGCCTAGATGGCGCAACATGACGGCCATGCTGGTGGCGTAATAGTCGCAATAGCCCTGCTTTTCCTCGAAGAGGAAGTAATCCGCTGCGTCTTGTTCAGGAGCCGGGCCGGGAATCTGATCATTGTACTTGTAGTCTCGCAGATAGGTCTCGACGGCCCGTGCGATGTCATAAGGATTGTCGTGGCCCGCGGCGATCTCTTCGGCCAGATCGAACACGCGTTGCGGCACGGTGTCGGGGAGTTGCAGATAACGTTCGGTGATGGCGGGCGTGTAAATGGTGCTGTCATCCCGCAGTTGTGATTCGGTGGCGAAGCTGATGGAGCTGGTGATGGTGTAGCTCTGCCCCGGCTGGATGATGTCGTGAGAGATGATCAACCCCAGCTCGGAGACGCCGATGGCTTCGGCGGTCAAAGCCTGCTCGGGCGTCATGGTCTGGGGAATGACCCGGGCGTCGGCGGGAGCGCTGACAGCGACGGGCATGGGCGCGCCCATCAGCACATTGGTCACCTGGCGCATGGTCACGGTTTGCGTGATGATGCGCCGAGCGCCGAATTTGGGCGTGGGCAGCGTTTGCGATGCGAGATCGACGCCCACGGTGTTCCGCAACTCCCACGACTGCGATGTGTAGGTATCGAGCACCGTGGCCTGATAGTAGCGATTGACCGCGGATTTCACATCCATCACCGGCGCATTGGTGACGGAGCGGGCTCCGCCCAGAGGGTGCGAGGCCGTGAAGACCACGCTGGGCGCGGCTACGCCCCGATCCCCGTAATCCAGCGTGCTAAAGAGCCGATGCCATTCATCTTTCGCCTGCTGCCAGGGCTCCTCGAGGGGATTGATCAGGTCCTGGTCGTCCGGGCTGAGGACCGTTGGCAGCCCCCACGAGAGGAGCACCACCAGCAGAATGAAAATGACGCCGTCCCGCATCACGTCGAAGCCAATGTCGAAGGGGAAGTAAATGCCC
Organism: Anaerolineae bacterium; assembly: GCA_026992375.1. Classification (GTDB taxonomy): domain Bacteria; phylum Chloroflexota; class Anaerolineae; order J102; family J102; genus M2005. Next base: position 1,153 of record JALXAF010000520.1, on the reverse strand, counting down.
TCGTCGTACCACTGCTCCTCCCGTTCGATCAGCGTGGCCCGCAGCAGCAGCAACATAGCCGCGATGAGATAAAGCACGAAATAGATTTTGAGATCGACCGGCGCGTAGTAGAGATTGACCAGCATAGCCAGGCCCGTGGGCAAAACGGCCTGCCATTTCCGCCCTTCGCGAAAATACACCCAGGTAGCGTTGAAGCAGAGAATCCACAGGAGGATCGCCAGCAGCAGCACAAAGACCAGCGTATCGGCCCCGGGCTGACCGCTGAAAGCCGCGTTGAACCAGATGATGGTGCGCTCGACGATCTGATACGCAGCCTCCTGGCCCGTCACAGCACCGGTGGCCAGCCCCGATAGGCCATAGAGGATGGCGGCCGCGCCAGTGATGGCGCCGTAAACGAATGCGAAAAACGCGCCAAAATCGCTGATGGCCACCAATGTCCCCGCGACGACAGCGAGGGCAGTGACGCCAGTCAACCGATCCAGGCCAGCGCTCCATCCCGCCGCATCCAGCGAAAGGGCCAGATTAACCAGCATGAAGCTGAGGAGCAGGAAGTCAATCCAGCGCCGGGTCGTCACGCGCTGCGCGGGCGGATCAGCGGCGAGGGATGATGTGGAAATGACTGAAACAGTGGACATAAAGGCGTGAAGAGACGCACGCTTTTTGCTTCATTCCGACGGCTGCAGGAAGGAGAAATCTTCCAGGTGCGACGCACTTGAGCCTGCGGTAAGTGCGTCGCACCTTTGTCGCTGCGCTCCCTCGAAATGACGTAGGAGTGACGTAATGCGTGATACGTGATGCGTGACGACCTCACGCATTACGCATCACGCTCGTTGCAGACTCGTCCGACGCTGGTTTTGCCAACCTTCAGCAATCAGCAAGCGTTCTATTTACGAAACAGCTTGAACAACAACCAGGTGAGGATGATGAAGAAGATGTAAACGCCCAGGCTGACCAGCAGGATGGTCCCGAGATGGTACTGAACCGCTTTGCCGGTCATGGTCACCTCGTCGCCCGGAAAAATCGTCCAGGTCTGCACCAGGGGCGCGCCGGGGCGAGGGAAGAGGGTGAGCGTATAGCGGACGCTGCTGTTTTCAGCCAGACTGCGCCAGATGGCGGCCTCCTGGTTCCAGATCTCGCTCAGCAAGCGATTAAG
>JALXAF010000519.1 GCA_026992375.1 Anaerolineae bacterium | reverse complement strand
CCGCCATCCAGATTGCCCATGATCGCCACGATGAAAGCCGTCAGCAGGCCCGCGCCCACGCCATCCCGCCAGCGGGCGGCTCGCCGCCGCAGCGCCGGAGCCAAAGTGTAAGCCAGCCCGAAAGCGCCCGTCACCGTCAGGGCGAACAGCGTGGGCACGGCCAGATTGAAGACGATGGTGGGTTTCAGCCCCGTCAACTTCGTCAGCGCCGCCAAAATCTGATACCCGAAATAATAGTAATTCATAATCCCGCCCGCAAAATAAGGATCGTAGGGCGGGAAATAAGGCGTCTTCAGCACTGCATTGAAGAACGCAAATTCCATGAACTTCTCGCCGCCGAACCAGGGCTGCCACAGATCGGGATTCATCAGGCGGATGAAGAGGAAGAGCAGGAACGCGCCCGCAAACACCCCCTCGATGGTGAGAATCAGGCCCTTGCGCGTCCGCCAGAACGCGGCCATCTCCGTCCGATTCCTGCGCCACAGCCACCAGGAGAGCGCGCCCAGCGCCAGCAGCGCCAGCAGATAGGGGATCAGATTGTTGATGAGGAGATGAGACGCGGCCAGCATCCAACTGAACCAGGCCAGGAGAACGAGCCCCAACGCCCGGGCGAACGCGTAACCCCGATCCCGCAAGCCGCCGAAGGTCACGAAAGCCAGGGGCCAGGCCAACGCCTGCAACCCCAACAGCGCCAGCCACCAGATGATGGCCGAGGCCAGGCTGCTTTCTCGCAGCGGATTCCAGGCGACGCGGCCCACATCGGGCAGCGCGTCCACCGGTTGATCCAGCAACAGATTCTTCTCGGGCTTCTGTTCAGGCCCGTCCGTGGCCTTGCCTCCCAGCAAACCCAAAGTCAGCTTGCTCAGCAGACCGCGGCCCTCCTTCTGGCCCGTGTAGTAGGGAACGGCCCCCTCCCAGCTTCCGCCCAGCAGCTCATTCCACTCCGCGTCGCTCAGATCCCGCACCTTCTTGAAGATCAGCGTGCGGGGGTGATCATACACCCAAAAGCTCTCGTCCGCACTCTGATCGGGAATCTCGATGCCGAAAAGTTTGGGATAGGTGTGGAAATCGCCCACCAATTCATAACCCAGCTTGCCCTCGAACAGCAGTTTGTAGAACTTGATGCTCATGGGATAGCGCTGGGGCAAATGCGGCAGCGCGCCATACAGGCGCTTGGTGGCCAGCACATAATAATCCCCTTCCCGCATGTTCTGCTTGATGAGCTCGAACTTCTGCGACGTGTCCTCCTCATACATGGGCATGGTCACGCTCTCCCAGCTATGCGCCGCGGGATACCCGCCCGGAATCGGCAGATTCAGCGGCATCCCCTCCTCCCAGTGCTCGGTGATGATCGTGCTGCCATCGGGGATGTTCTCGTACATCCATTTGGATGCGGTGATGAAGGGATGCTCGGTGCGATAGACGCCATTCACAAAGGCCAGGGCCCAGAGGATGGTGGGGATGAGCACGATGAGGCCCATGGCCCAGAACCAGCGTTTGGTCCGGCGCTCGGGCGCGACCACCGCGGCCTCGGGGATAGGCTCCGCCACGAGAGGAAATTCATCGGAATTTGCGGAAGATTGTGACGGTTCTTCAGCAGGCGCTGGACGTTTGACGTTTGACGTTTGACGTTTGACGATCCACGCCGCCAGCGCCCACAACATGCCCGCGCCCAGCAGGCTCAGCAGCGGATCCACCGGAGCCATATAGCGATTGAACTTGGCCAGAAAGCCGCCCGTGATCAGAAAATAAGGAACCAGCCAGGAGAGGATGATCCATTCGCCCGCTTTGGCCCGGCCCAGCAGCGCCCGCACGATGCTCCAACCAAACCCCAGCCATCCCACCAGCCCCAGCAGGACGCCCATGCCCCACAACACCTGCTGCTCGATGAAGTAGAGATAGGGCGTGGTGCCGCGATATTGGCGGGTGAAGGGGAAATCCGCCACGCCCCGGGCCATGGCGCCTTGCTCTTTGATGACGAACTGGTAGAAATGCTGCCAATCCAGCACCGCAAAGGGCGAGGTGACGAAGAAAGTCGCGCCGGCCACGATGAGGCTGACGCCCGCCAGCAGCCAGCCGGGCGCTTTCGTGGCGTCCCCCTCCCTCATCTGTCGATAACTCAGCAGCAGCCCGGCGATGGCGGGCGCGGCCAGCACCGGCGCTGCGCTGAACTTGGATGCAATCCCCAGCCCCGCCATGATCCCGGTCAGGAGCGTGTACGACCACTTGCCCGTATCCAGCATCTTGATGGCGAAATAGAGGGTGATGACCACGAACGTGGCGGAGATGGGATCGACCGCAAAGAAGTGCGAAAGCTGAATCTGCTGCACGGTGAACGCGGCGAAGGCCGCGGCCAGCAGCCCCACCTGAACATTCCACAGATGCTTGCCCAACAAAAAGAGGAAAAGCAGCGTGAGGGTATCGAAAATCGCCACCAGCACCCGCCCCACCCAGGCGAAGCCTGGCGAACCGTTGGCGATGCGCATCATGGCCACATATTTCTCGGGAACGCCCGCCTTTTCCGCCAGCGGAGCCAGTTTGGTCACCACATTGCCCGAGGCCGCCAGCAGATAGAGGGGAAGATGCCCGTAGGTGTACGAGCGAGGATTCCCATCGGGCCCGATGAAGGGGTTGAGGGGCGACTTCTCCTTATCCAGCAGGATGGAGAGGTCGTCGGGCCAGTGGATGGTGGGCGCGTAAAAAGCGATGGTGGAGCGCTCATCCGGGTGCGGAAGCTGGCCTTCCGCCCAATCCACATTGTAGGTGCGCAGCGCGAAGCCCGCCACCAGGGTGAGGGCCAGGAGGATGTAGGGGGCGAGACGGCGGAAAGTGGTCATACAAAAATCATAAAGATGGCCGGAGATGTGGCAAGGACTATTTCGACAAA
>JALXAF010000518.1 GCA_026992375.1 Anaerolineae bacterium | reverse complement strand
GCGTGAAAGAGAATTAGAATTTAATGATGAAAGGTGGAGAGTTATTTTGCAGATGGATTGGCTACGCTTTAATCATTAGTCATTGATCATAAAACCATCAGATGATACAGCGCCGTTCGTCATTTGGCAATGTTGTTTTGAAAACAAGCGCTCCTACGTCGTTTCGAGAGAGCGCAGTGACCGAGAAATCCCCTTGCAATCGAGGAGGCTCCCCCTCTCCGTGGTCGTCGGAATGACGTAACAAGGAATTTTCATTCGTATCGGTGCGGGTGCGCCTGCTGTCAGACTGTTTTGAATGATGAAAATCATTTACAGAAGGCAAGGCCGTGTGATATATTTCGGTGTGACAAATTGGCCCTTTTAGGGCGCATGTTGCAGCAAATCAAACAATCATCAAGGAGTCAAAAACGTGACAGCTCAAATCATCGACGGAAAAGCAATTGCCGCCACAATTCGCGGCGAAATCGCCAAAGAAGTGGCGAAATTGAAGGAAGAACACGGCGTCGCACCCGGTCTGGCCGCGGTGCTGGTGGGCGAGCGCAAGGATTCGCAGACTTACGTGCGGATGAAGAAGAAGGCCTGCGCCGAGGTGGGCATCAAATCTATCGGCGTGGATTTGCCCGAGAGCGTCAGCCAGGAAGAGCTCATCGCCCGGGTGCGCGAACTGAACGCCGATCCCGAGGTGGATGGCATTCTGGTGCAATTGCCCCTGCCCGATCACATCAACGAAGAGGCCGTGCTGGCCGAAATCGACATCACCAAGGATGTGGATGGCTTCCATCCCATCAACATCGGACGACTCTCGATGAAAGGGCGACATCCCCTGTTCGTACCCTGCACCCCGCGCGGCGTCATCGAGCTGTTGGACCGCACCGGCATCGAGATCGAGGGCAAGAATGCGGTGATTCTGGGCCGTAGCAATATCGTGGGCCTGCCGGTTTCCATGCTGCTGCTGCATCGCAACGCCACCATCACCATCTGCCATTCCCGCACCCAAAACCTGCCCGAGGTCACCCGCCGGGCCGATATCCTGGTGGCGGCCATTGGCCGGGCCGAGATGGTGCGCGGCGACTGGATCAAGCCGGGCGCGGCCGTCATCGACGTGGGCGTGAACGCAGTGGATGATCCCACCAAGAAGAAGGGCTATCGCCTGGTGGGCGATGTCAACTTCGAGGAAGCCAAAGAGGTGGCGGGCTACATCACGCCCGTGCCCGGCGGCGTGGGCCCCATGACCATCGCCATGCTGCTGAAGAACACCCTGGACGGGCGCAAGCGACGGTTGGGGCTCATCGAGTAACGCGTTCGTCGCATCATCGATAATCGAAATGACAAAACGCTCCGGAGGCCAACCGCTTTCGGGGCGTTTTCGTTTGTGACTCTCTTGGACCCACCCGATACTCGCTGCGCTCGTGTTCGGGGAGGGTGATGCTCGTCTGCTGTGCATATTGGTAAAGCGAAGGGCCCCCCTGCAAGGCGCCAGCCGAGGCGGGGGGAGGCCGGGAGGGGTACTTATCGCTAAGTCAAATTTGAAATAGCTGCACGCCTTTTCGGGTGCGTTCCCAAATTGGGGCGCACTGGCCGAATAGAATTCGGTTCTGAGGGTGTTCCGCCGCATGTCCTCCTGCGAGGACATTTTTCGGGCGCAAATTGGCCTGTCTGCGCAGGCAGACAAGCGGCCATCCAATCAAACTTCCTTATCTCCTCCCCAGCCCGTCCCGGAGCGGGGGAGGAACAAAAGGAGGGGGCTGCCCCCAGCCCTGATTTCAATCGGTAGGTTCTGGCAAGAAATGCAAATTTGCCCCCAAATTGGAACGCACCCCGCCTTTTCAGCGCGCTTGACAAAATCGCGTTTTTGCGAGATGATCAAGCAGTCCTTTTAGACCTTTCCTGTTCGTCCCCCCATTTCGCCTTCCCTCACATCTTCCCCGATGTGCGGAATGCGCAGGAATTGTTGCATGTCCCCTACGATTCGACGAAAGACCTGTGCTTTTTGCTTACGTCCGAACCCCGCGCGTCGAGCCGGGGCTTCGGGGCGCTTGGGTTTCAACCGGGGTTGGCGTGCGCATCGGGAGCGAATGGGACGATTGGCTGACGAATACTGATCTTCTCCCCCAACGAGGCCCGCGATGACCGCCATCCGCCCCCCATACGTCTCTCTGCTAGATGTTTTGCAACGCCGCCAGGGAACCGGTTTCATTGGCCGCACGCCATTCATCGAGCGCTTTCGGCAGAATCTCTCCCTCGATTTCGACGATCCCGCGCGCCATTACATTTTCGCCATCAGTGGCGAGCCGGGCGCGGGCAAAACCTGGCTCATGCGCCATTTGCAGCGCCTGGCCGGGCTCGAAAAGGGTGTGCGCGCGCTGTGGGATAGCGGTGACGCCGAAGACCCTCTAGCCGTCATGGTGCATCTGGCCGAGCAACTGGCCCGGCAGGGCGTGGCCATGCCCGCCTTCGCCGCCGCATATCAGCGCTGGCGCGACGGCGTCCAACTGCTGGCCGGGCGTCTGGATGGCGTTTCGGGCGTGCGATTCTTTTTGGGGGACAAACTGGTGGATTCCGCCATCGCCTGGAGACACCGCTCGTCGGGATGGGGCGTCGTCGCCACCGCAGACATATCCGCGCTCTTCGGAGATCAGCTACGCGTGCGAGAAGAGGCCGCTCGCCAGCTTCTGCCCGATGAGGAAGCCTTTCAGCTTGTGATGGATCCGGTGGCTGCGCTGGCGTCCCTGTGGCTGGACGATATCCGTGCTATCGCCCGCAACGAGACCCTGGCTTTCTTCTTCGATGACGTGGATCGGGCGGGCGGCTGGCTTGCCGACTGGCTGCTGCAACTCCTCGGCGGCGCTTACGGAGCCGTCCCCATTCAGAGCCTGTGGCTGATGGCGGGCGTCAGCGCGCCCGATAGTGAGCGCTGGCTTCCTCTGGCTCATCTCATGGAGCATTTCGCGCTCAAACCCTTCCCGCAGGACGAAGCTCGCAGCTTCCTCCATCGCTACAACGGCCACAAGCCCGCGGATGAACCGGAAATCGCCGAGGCGGCGCTGCCTTTGCATCTGGCCGTGCGGGCCGCTTTCCGCCAAAGTCTGAAGCGTGATCCTGACCCCGCCCGCGAGCGCAGCCCCTTGCGTCAACTGTTCGACGCTCTTCCATCGGGGCGGCAGCGCATTCTTCTGTTGGCGGCCCTGCCTCGCATCATCACCCGTCAGCGCCTCGCTTTGCTGCTGGATGAAACGCCGGACGCATTGCCCGAATCGGAATGGTTTTTCTCCCTGCCCATCTTGCAGCCATTGCCCGATGGCTGGTGTTTCCATGAGGATGTGCGGCGCGAGCTCCTGGCCATCGCCCGGGACGAAGCGCCCGAACTCGCCAGCGAAGGCTTCGAAAAGCTGGCGCTGGCCCGGCGTCGCCAGGCCGATGACCTGAAGCTGGATGGCCCCGCCCGCTGGGCGGATCTGGCCTGGCGCGAGCTGTGGCTGGAACATCTCAGCTATCGGCTGCTGCAAGACGGCGAGCTTTATCTGGGCATGGCGCTGGATGCGGCTCCCCTCACCCTGGAATTGAATCCCGTCTGGGCCCGGGCCCTGGGCCGCGAGCTTGTTCGCGCGGGCCAGGAAGGCGCTGGGGAGAACATTGTCGCCTGGGGCGAACGCATCATCGCAGCGGCCGACGCCCTTGCGAATGGCGATTATCAGCAGGCGCTCTCTCTGCTGGATGCGCTCATCGAATCGGAGACCTTGCAGCCTCATCGTCTGGGCATGACCCACGCCTTTCGCGGCTGGTTGCTGCGGGCCGAGGGGCGGATGCAGGACGCGGTGGAAGCCTACGCCCGCGCCGCCGAAACAAATCCCGATCTCGCCTGGGCCGCGGCGCAGGAGGCTGCAACCTGGCTTCTCATGGAGCGCATGGAGTCGGCCCAAGATCGGCTGGCCGACGCACTGGCGAAAGGCTCGGAACTGGATTGGGGTCTGGGCCTGAGCGGGTGGTTCGCCTACGGCGATGAGCGCTTGCGAGATGCGCACAACGACTTTTCCGCGGCCCTCAGTCTGAACCCCGCGCAACTCGCCTGGGTTTTGCCCTTCCGCGGGGAGGTCAGACGGCTGCTCGGCAACCAGGAGGGCGCGCTATCCGACCTGGATCAGGCTATCGCGCGTTATCCGCAGCGAGCCTGGCTGCACGCCCTGCGCGGCGTCATCCTGAACGAACTGGCCCGGCCCCAGGAAGCTCTGGTCGCGTTCGAGGAGGCTCTGAGCCTGGCGCCTGACGAAGCCTGGATCATCGCCCAGCGAGGAGCGGCGCTGGAGGCGCTGGGGCGGACCGACGAGGCCCTGACCGTCTATTCCTGGGCGCTGGATCTGGCTGCGGACGACGCATGGACCCTCACCCGCCGGGGTGCGCTCCTCAAACAGCTGGGCCGGCATCACGAGGCTCTGGCCGATCTGGAGCAGGCGGTGACGCTCAACCAAACCGACGCCACGCCCTTGGCGGTGCGGGCGACGTTGCATCATGAGCTGGCGGAGCACGCGTTGGCTGTGGATGATCTTGACGCGGTGCTCTCTCTCCAGCCCGATGATTTCGACGCCCTGCGGCTGCGTGCGCAAAGCCGTTATCATCTAGGGCGCTATGAAGGCGCGGTGGATGATCTTACCCGGGCGCTGATGCTTGCTCCGATGGATGTGGATTTGCTGATGTGGCGCAGCCGCGCGTTTATCGGGCTGGGGCAGTTGGATGACGCGCTCACCGACATCAACACCGGCTTGGGCATCGAACCGAATAACCTGGATCTGCGGGTGCAGCGAGGCGATATCTATCGGCGCATGGGGCGCTACGAGGCGTCTCTGGCGGATCTCGACAAGGTGCTGGCCGAGAATCCCCATCACGCCCGGGCTCTGGCCTGTCGCGGCGACGTCTATCGTCAACTGGGCCGCGATGAAGAGGCCGTATCCGATTTCGCCCGGGCCCTGGCCATCAATCCCGACGATGGTTGGACTCTGGCCCGCCGCGCGGATGTTTATCGCCGCACCGACCGCTATCAGGAGGCTTTGGCTGATTTCGCCCGGGCGTTGGCCATCGATCCTGATGACGCCTGGGCCCTGGCCCATCGGGGCGAGACCTACCGGCAGATGGATGATCTCGATCTAGCCATCAAGGATTTCAGCCGGTCGTTGGAGCTGGATCAGGGCGATTATTGGGCCTGGGCCGGACGGGGAGAGACATGGCGTCAGTTGGGCGAGCTGGATCTGGCGGTGAAGGATTTGAGCCGGGCCCTGGCCCTGAATCCCGATGATCCGGTGCTGCTGGAGTTGCGGGGGGCGGTGCTGGCTGAGTTGGATCGGGATGAGGAAGCGCTGGAGGACTTCAACCGGGCCATGAGAGCGCATCCCGACCAGGGCGCTTTGCTCACGCTGCGCGGCGATCTGTTGCTGAAAATGCGTCGTTATGAGGAAAGCGAGGCCGATTTGAACCAGGCGTTGACGTTGAATCCCGAAAATGTCGATGCGCTGGTGGTGCGAGGACGGCTGCTGCGCACTTTGCAGCGTTATCGAGATGCGTTGGTGGACCTGGATCGGGCCATCTCGCTGCGGCCCAACGATGGTTGGGCCATGGCTTATCGGGGCGAGCTTCATCGTCTGCTCAAACGCTATCACGCCTCCCTTACCGATCTTTCCGGTGCTTTGACGTTGTTGCCTGACGAGCCGTGGATTTTGGCCCAGCGGGGCGAGACTCATCGGATGCTGGGCATGTATGGCGAGGCTCTTTCCGATCTCACCCGTTCTCTCGAATTGCGGCCTCAGGATGTCTGGACTCTGGCCACTCGCGGTCAGGTGCTACGCACCCTGGGACGCTATGACGAGGCTTTGGAGGATTTCAGCCGGGCCATTCAGTTGAGTCCGAACTACGCCTGGGCTTACGCCAGTCGCGGCGAGACTTTGCGGGTGCTCAAGCGTTACGAGCAGGCGCTGCTCGATCTCGACCGAGCCCTAACCTTGACGCCCGATATGACCTGGGCCCTGGTCAATCGGGGACAGGTGCATCTTGCCCTGAAGAATGGCGAGGCCGCACTGGAGGATTTCGACAAGGCCGTCTCGCTGAATCTCAATAACGCCTGGGCTCTGGCGGGCCGCGGACAGGCCTATCGCCTGTTGGGCCAGCTCGATGCAGCGCTGGATGATTTCCATCGAGCCATTGCCATCAATCCCAACTTCGTGTGGGCTCTGGTCAATCGCGGCCATGTCTTCCGTCTCATGGGCCGTTACCAGCAGGCGCTGGCTGATTTCGATCGGGCCATCTCGCTGGACCCCAACAACGCCTGGGCCATGGCCGGGCGGGCGCAAGTGAACCGGGCGCTGGAGCGCTACGATCAGGCCCAAAGCGACATCGACCGCGCTATTGCGCTTACGCCTGAGCTGGATGTGGATATCTTCCGTCGGGCCATCACCCGCCAGCTCAAGGGCGATGTGGAAGGCGCCCGGGATGATCTGGATGAGGCCATCGGCATCGCTGAATCGGTTTACGAGATCGATCCGGAGAACTGGCGGAACACCTTCAATCTGGCCATCTACTATCTGGCTAGGGGCCGCCGCACGCTATCCGAACGGCTCTATCGCGAGGGGCTCAGCGCCCCGGCCCCCACCGCGGAGATCAAACGGGCCGGACGCACCCTGGAGGATTATCTGGCCCTCTTCCCTGATAACAACGCGGCCCGGGCCGCACTGGAGATGATCCGCGACTATCTGCGCAATCGATAGACATTATCGGAAAAAACTGCGGCGAGGCGAGCAATCAACCATTCGCCCAATCATGCCCGAATCAATGATCAATGAGTAATGATTAAAGTGAAGTAACTATGTAGCTCTCATGTCAGACCTTGCAGGCAATATCCGCCAACAGGCGACATGGCCCAGGCCGTAAAACCCTTCGGCTTCGCTCAGGGCAGGCTGTCACGCGTCAAACGTCATCCTGCTGTAACGATGTCATGGATTACTGCAGGAGGATGCTTCGCCAACAACCACCTGACGTTTTACGTATGACGTGAATTGACATAAATGGCTAATGTTGCTTTGCCAGGCAATTCTTTTCGCAGGAGCCTGTCTCAGACAACATAAAACCCGGAAACGCTACGGGCGTCCGGGTTTTACGCTTTCGTGGGGGATGTGGACGTCGTTGAGAAGTCTAGGCGGGCTCCGTCTGGATTTCCTGGAAACTGGATTCCGGGAGCATGCCTTCCAGCACTTTTTCCATGGCCATGGTGTGACTGCAAATGCCCCTTTGTGCGAAGAAGTCGCAGGTGCAATGCCACTGATTATCCTCGAATGTCACAGTGTGATCCCGATGATTCCCCTTGAACACCACGGTGAAACTCGTAAACTCCATTCGATCCCGTTCGTCTGCATAGCGTTTTGCTTTCATGATTTTGCTGATCATGGCCGAATCCATCATAAAACAAACCTCCGGGAGATGTGGGGGAGAAAACCCTGAAAAATGAAAAGACGCTCGCGCAACAAGGCGGAGCGTCGTCAGGTTAGGGTGTAAAAGAAAAGTGAATTTGACATGATTGTCGTCACAGATGACTTGGTTACAGTGTCAGGCTATCTGATTCAAGTATACCTTGCGCCGGGCGTTCTGTCAAACGTTTTGAGCAACGTCTTTCCTACGATTTTCCTACGATTGGGGCCGGTCTTCAATCGCACCTTATTATTGGAATCCTTGCTTGCTGGGCAAGAAAATATCTCACGCAAAGACGCAGAGACGCAGAGGAAAAGAAAGCTGGATTCGCCGCTGATAACGCGGATCAGGCGGATGGTCGCGGATGAAATCAGAAAAATCCGCGAATATCCGCACAATCAGTGTCATCCGGCGGCGAATCAAAAGGTTTTGCGTTGGTTGACTGACAAAAGTCATCTTGGCGTCTAAACCCGCCGATTAAAATCAGGGCCAGGGGCGGCCCCCACCTTTTGTTCCTCCCCCGCTCCGAGACGGGCGGGGGAGGAGATGAGGAAGCCTGATTAGATGGGCCGCTCGTCGGCCTGCGCCGACGCTTGCGCCCCACGTTTTGACGAGGAAAGCACCGTCCCCGCAGGGGGACGGGCGGCGGAACGCCCGTAGAACCGAATTCATTCGGCAAGTGAGGCGGTGCAACGAGATTTGTCAGTCAATCAGGGTTTTGCGTGAGATCAGCTTTTTTGGTTCTGGCTTGTCCGGGTTAGGGGCTTTCGATGGCGATCTGAGGCAGCCAGGCCCGATACACCCGCCTGGGCAGCAGCTCCCACAGGGCCGGGGCTTCGCCGCCCAGCCGCCAGAAGATGATCCCGCGCAGGTTGTTGGCTTCCGCCAATTGCGCCCGGACCGCCACACTATCCGCATTGGCGAAGGTGACGTAATGGACATCTCCAGCGTAGCTGAACCAGGGCTCCTGCACCAGACCCCGCTCGTCGTTTTCCCACCATTGCAGGCTCACATCATGCTCCTGCATCAGTGCGTTCGCTTCCTCCCACACCAGGGCCTCGCCGGTCATATCGGCCAGGGCCAGGGGCAGGCGCTGGTCGACGCTGTCGTCATGCCAATCGTAGCCGTAGAGATGCACGCCCAGAACGATTTTGGAAACGGGCGCTTGCGTCTTGGCGTAATCTATGACCTGCTGCATCCAATGCACCGGCGCGATAGGCCCGGGCGGATCGCCGCCCACGCAGCCGCTGGACCAGCACCAACCGTAAGTCATCAGCCTCAGCTCATCCGCGGCCCCGGCCAGCGCCCGATAATCCTGCGCGCCTGGCCCGTCCCAGCCCGCCGCGTCGAAGGTCTTGGGCTGAACGGTGACGGTAAGCAGCTTGCCGCGGGCGTGCAGGTCATCCGCCAGGGCCGCCACCCAGGCTGAGAACAGGTCTTTGTCCTCGGCCGCCAGATTTTCGTAATCCAGGTCGATGCCGTCGAGATCGTATTGCTCGACCTCGGCCACGATGGCCCGACGATGCGCGGCTGCCAGGGCTGCGTCATTCAGGATGCCATGGATGCGTTCCTGATCGAACTGGTTGGTGATGGTGGGGATGACGCGAACGCCCGCGCTCCGGGCCTGATGCACCAGGCTCGAGTCTCGCGAGCCCGCAAAGGCTGTCAGCGCGCCATCCGCGTCCACGCCGTACCAGAATGGGCTGATGACGCTGAGGCTGTCCATGTGCGCATCGAAGGAGGCCCGAGCCGCGTCCCCGTCCCAGGCAGTGGGCATCCAGGCCGAGATTTGAAGCCGGTTGGGCGCAGGCGGCAGGGGCGAATCGAAGGGAGCCGCCGCGGTCGATGCAGGCCAAAGGATCATCGTCATCGCAACCACGAAAACCAGAGACGCTGTGAGAATTTTGAGTTGCGCGTAGTCAGTGGCTATAGTCTTCTTCATCCTCCCAACTCAGCGCCAATGAAATCGGGCCGCCCGCGCAGAAAATCCGCGATGTCTAGCATCTTTTTGCCCGGAAGCTGCGCCTTTTCGATCACCAGCAGGCCCGCGCCTGCGCCCACCGCGGCTTTTTTCTCCCAGGCGATGACGCGTCCTGGCTCCGCTTCGCCCTCGGCAACCCTCGCCGCCCCGATCTTCAGATTTTGCCCCCGCCAGGTAGTGAAAGCGCCC
>JALXAF010000517.1 GCA_026992375.1 Anaerolineae bacterium | reverse complement strand
CGGTGACTGATCACGCCGGGCGTTCTGGCTCGAACCGAAGTTCTCACAGTTGCGGGACAGCGCCGGATTTTCACCGGACTTCCCCCGGCATCCCCTGGGGATGACGCGTGATCAGACGAAACGATTGGTGGCTGCAATCATAGATCAATTTGCGATAACGCGCAAAGCCCGAACATAATGCTGGCCGCCGCACCGGTCGCGCCCACCCGACCATCGAACAGCGCTTCTCGCAGCGATGCGGTCGTCATCAACACAGGCTTCACTTCGGCCAGATCGCCCGCATCGGGCTCGGCCACCTGGCGCAGGCCCGTGGCCAGAAAATGATGCCCCACGCTCATGCCGCGATTGCCGTCGTCATGGGTGACGGCCAGCAGGCGAAACGTCTCAGCCTCGTAACCGGTCTCCTCCAGCAGCTCGCGCCGCGCCGCGGCCAGCGCGTCTTCGCCCGGGTCCATCATGCCGGCCGGAACTTTGAGCACCACCCGGCCCGGGCCGTGCTTGTATTCCTCGATGGCCACCACCAGCCCATCGGGCCGCACGCCAAAGACCGCCACGTAGGAGGGCGCTTCCGCCCGCAGATAATCGGTGACGATGCGGCCATCGGGCAATTGCACATCCTGCTCATACACCCGCAGCCACGGCGGGCGATCCAGGATGAGCCTCTCGCGCAGCACCTTCCAGGCGTGAGCGGAGGCGGAAGAGTCTGACTTGGTCATGGGATTTCCTCAATAGACGACGCGAGCGACAATGCGTCGATAACGGATGATGGAACGCAGACACATCTGATGCACACAGATTTTCGCAGATTTTCTGTTTTTATCTGCGCACATCAGTTTTTTCTGCGTTATCTGCGTTCTATTTGTGGCGTAGGCGGAGGAGAATCAATCGCTATCTTTTTCTGGTAAAAAATGGCGGATGTTCATCGCCAGACGATGGGCCGCGGCCGGGTCGCGCCAGACCAGGCTGCGGATTTGCACCGCGCTCGCTCCCAGGTCCAGACACAACAGCGCATCATCCAGGCTTTGCACGCCGCCCGCGGCCACGATGGGCGCATCCAGATTCATCTCCTGCAACTGTCGCAGCGCCCGCAGGGTGAAGGGGAACGCGACCGGCCCGCTGATGGGCGCTTCCACCCAATCACCCCCCGTCCGCCAGGCCGCGGGCGGCGGCGCGCCCACGATGAGCGCATCCGCGCCCGCCACCACGCAGGTGCGGGCCAGATATGCGGCCCGGGTGAGGGGCAGACGGGCGAGAATGGGCAGCGGCGTGACCCGCCGCACCGTGGCAATGATGGCGCTGGCCTCGCTGAGATTGACGGTTTCGGGGATGGGCAGCTCGATTCCGGCGATGACATCCTCGATATCCTCCAGATGCGCGGCCATCCACGCCCGATCTCCCGGCTCGCCCCCGGCCAGCGAGACGACTACGGGCGTTTCGAGCCTGCGCCATGTTTTGACGTGGCTCGCCAACACCCGCCGAAAGCCGGGATTATGGCCCCCGGTTTCCAGCAAAAATCCGGCCGGAATCTCCGCAAGGCGGGGCTGGGGCCTGCCTTTGTGCGGGCTGGCGGAGATGGGCGAGGTAATAAGCAAGCCGAAGTCCTCGGGCGTCAGGCCCGGCGGCCAGGCGTCGCCATAGCCCGCGGCGCCACTGCCCGCGATGAGGGGCGAGGCGATGAACAGGCCGAGTTTGTTGTGAGGAGCAAGGTTGATCATGGTCGCGTAGTCGCGTGGTCGGGTGGTCGCGTGGTCGGGGTCAGCGCAGGATATCCACCAGATCGAATACGGGGCCGCGCAGGCAGACCCGACGGCGGCCGCCCGCGATATCCACGGCGCAGGCCTGGCACGCGCCCGCGCCGCACAGAAAATCCATCTGGTAGAGGGCCTGGGCGTAGCCTTTGGGCAGCAGCACCCGCATCTCCTCGATGGCCCGGCCCAATTGACGATAGAAAGCCATGTCCGCCGCGGCAATCACCGCGTCGGCCCAGGGAAGCAGTTCGGGCAACAGCGCGCGCAAATCTCCCTTGCGTCCGGCGCTGCCATCGGTGGTGGCGATGTGATACTCCACCGAGATGGGGAGCATGGCCGCAGGAATGCTCTGCCGCCGGGTCGCGGTCTCGGTCGCCAGCGTCACGGCGTAGCCCTGGCTGGCGGCCTGGCGCACCAGAGGCAGCAACGTCCAGGCCGCGTCGCCCTGGCCCAGGCAGAGGATGCGGCGGGCGTGGGGAGGCAGTGCAAAGCCGCGTCCCACCGGGCCCAGACAATCCAGCCTGGCGCCGAGCCGGGCCAAACGCAGCCAGGCCCGACCACGATCCCCGTCCAGGGGCAGACGGATGCTGAAGCCCGCCTCCTGGATGGCGATGGGATAGAACGTGCGGCGCAGATAGGGATCATACCCCCATCCTGTCTGGATGAGCACAGCCTGGCCGGGCGAGAGCCGAGTCGCCAGTTCAGGCGCGCGCAGATGCAGAATCTGCACAGCACCGCTGGTTTCGCGCGCTTCGATCTCAGCCCCGGTCTGGATCATGCCTCCGCCCCCATCATCGTCCCCGGGCGATGGATTCCAGCCCCTCGATATCCAGCAGGATGGTGCGCCCCTTGTAGTTGCGAGTCAAGCCGCTCTTCCTGAACCGGCTCATCACGCGGATGGCCGTCTCCACCGTGGTGCCGGTCATCTCCGCGATATCCTGCCGGGTGAGATGGATATCGATCATGACGCCATCGCCCTCGGGCGCGGGCGCGCCGCCCAGGTCTTTCAGACGCAGCAAGGCCCGGGCGATGCGCTGCTCCACCCGATCCACCGCCAGACTGCGCACCAGTTCGTGGCATAACCGCAACCTTCGGTTGAGCTCAAGGATGACCTCGAAGGAGACCTCGGGGTAGCGATGGATGACTTCCATCAGATCGTTGC
>JALXAF010000516.1 GCA_026992375.1 Anaerolineae bacterium | reverse complement strand
CATTGACGCCCACTTCGACGCAGGCGGTGTTCACGGCCAAATCGTATTTGAAGGGAAGGCCGTTGACCACCACGTCGAAGCCGGGGAAGAGTTTGAGCATGCCCTCGTAGTCGTTGGCGTCGAAGAAAATGGGCTTGAGGCGGGGATCGCCGATCTGCTCCACCAAGCTGGTTACAGCATCCAGGTTGTAATCGGCCACGACGATCTCGTCGAAATCGCTGTATTCAGCCAGATCTCGGGTGGTTTCTTTGCAGACGGCGCCCGCGCCGCCCAGGACAAGTGCTCGCATGAGTCTTTGTCTCCTTTAGTTTATTGAGGCTTGATTAGTGATTTGAGTGGAATCTTGTATAATGAAAGCAAATCACAACCGGAGGCGAATAGCCATGTATGAACGAATTATCGGAAATGATTTGTGGTCATTCACGGTCGTCATCGAGCCCGACGAGGATGGCGGCTATGTGGCCCATTGTCCAGAGCTCCAAGGCTGTTGGTCGCAGGGAGAAACCCTGGAAGAAACCTTGCATAACGTCGCGGATGCCATTGCGGGATGGTTGGCCGCGCGTGTCGAATCTGCGCTCGATGCATCCGCCGAGAAGATACTCATGAACGAAGAGACGGACTGGCCATTAACCATCACTGTGAAAGGTGTGTAAATGCCACGATTGCCGCGAGCCAAAGCCGAAGAGCATGTCAAGGCGTTCGAGAGAGCGGGATGGAAGGTGGTGCGAGTGACCGGAAGCCATTACATTTTGGCCAAGGAAGGGCAGGATTTTCATCTGACGATCCCTTTCCACAAAGGTCGGGATGTCAAGGTCGGGCTGCTGAAGGGATTGATCCGGGATGCAGGGTTGACCAACGAAGCCTATCTGGATTTGTTTTATCGTCAGAAGAAACGGTAAGAGCGCATGGCAACTCAATAGCGTTCCTGAACCTCGGCGAAGGCGTAGTCGAGAATATCCAACGCCTCGGCGATGTGGTCTTCGGTGGCGGTGAGGGGCGGGGCGATGCGGATGACGTTTCCGTACATGCCGCCCTTGCCGATGAGCAGCCCGCGGGCTTTGGTCGCCTCGAAAAGCTCATTGACGGCCTTGGGTGAGGGCTCCTTGCTCTCCTGATCTGTCACGACTTCTACGCCTTGCATCAGGCCCTTGCCGCGTACGTCGCCGATGAGGGGATATTTTTCTTGCAGCTTCTCCAGACCCGAGCGCAGCAATGAGCCCATCTGCGCCACATGCTCAGGTGTCGCCTCCTCTTCCATCACCTCGATGGCGGCCAACGAAGCCGCGGTGGAGACGGGATTGCCGCCAAAGGTGCTGATGGTCAGGCCCTGCGTCGTCAGGGTTTCGGCTATCTCGGGCGTGGTCATGGTGTTGGAAAGGGGAAAGCCATTGGCGATGCCTTTGGCCATGGTCATAATATCGGGCTCCACGCCCCAATGCTCGATGCCGAACCAGTAAGTCCCGGTGCGCCCGAACCCGGTTTGCACTTCGTCATCGATGAACAACCCGCCATAGTGGTGGGCGATGTCCGCCACGATCTTGAAATATTCGGGCGGCGGCGTGATGAATCCACCCACGCCCTGGATAGGCTCGGCGATGAACGCGGCAATGCGGCCCGAAGTCGTCGTCTTGATCACCTCCTCCACATCCTCGGCGCAGGCCACGCCGCACGAAGGATAGCTCATCCTCAACGGACAGCGATAGCAATAGGGATTCAATGCGTGTTTGACGCCTGGGATCTGCGTGCCGCCGATGCGCCAGGCCGAGATGCCTGTCAGGGTCATGGCCAGGGTGGAGCGGCCGCTGTATGCGTGGCGCAGCGCAATGATCTCCTGATTTCCGGTGGCAGCCTTGGCAAGCATCACCGCAGTCTCATCCGCCTCGGTGCCCGAGCCAGTGAAGAAGGACATCGAAAGATTGCCTGGCGCAAGCTCAGCCAGCTTTTCAGCCAGATTCACCACATTTTCGTGGAGATAGAGGGTGGATGTGTGGATGATTTTGTCGATTTGCGCTTTGGCCCGCTCGGTCACTTTGAGATTTTTGTGCCCGACGCTGGTGGTGAGGATGCCGCCGAAGAAATCGAGGTAGCGATGGCCCTCCACATCCCACACATACAGACTCTCGCCATGATCCAGGGCTAGTGGCTCGGTGTAATAGAGAAGGTAGCTGGGCCAGAGATACTTCTTTTGCTTTTCGAGAACGGTTTGCTTGTCCATGAGAATGCTCCAGAATGAGATGAAATCAGGAAGGGGGATAAGGCGCCCGGGGACTACTCGCGTTCAATATCGGGCCAGGAGTAAATCTCCTTAACGATTTTTAGATACATGAAGGTTTCGGTTTCTCGAATGCCCTCGATGGTGCGCAATCGTTGGCTGAGAAACTCCAGTAGATGTTCGTTATCTCGGAACGCCACTTCAGCGAAGAGATCATACGCGCCCGCGGCCAGGACAAGATAGATAACCTCCTCCAGGCTCGCGATTTGCTCTGCAACCGCTTGCAGGTGCGCCCCATCCACCTTGATGCCGATCATGGCCATGGTGGAAAATCCCAACAGCAACGGGTTGGTCACCGCCACCACTTGCAGCACGCCCTCTTTGGTCAGGCGCTGATAACGCTGGCGGATCATGCCCGTGGAGACGCCCAGACGCTGGGCGATCTGGGCGAAGGGCGTGCGCCCGTCCCGCTTCAGTGCGCGGATAATTTCCATGTCGATTTCGTCGAGCTTTACCGGGCCGACATGGGCATGTTCGTTGGATTTCATAGTAGCGTTCATAAAATCATCAATCCGAATGTCTTTAGTTTCCGCTAAATGCGAACGTGACAAAAGCGGCTGAATGGTACATCCTTATGAGAGCCACTTCCGGAGACACTCATAAGGAGCAAACCATGTCAACCGCTGTACAAACCATGATACACGTA
>JALXAF010000515.1 GCA_026992375.1 Anaerolineae bacterium | reverse complement strand
AGTCCTTGCGCAGCACCGGCAGCTGGATGTTCCGCTCGCGGAAGGCTTCCTTGATGGCGGTCAGGTAAGCCAGTTGCCCCTGGAAGAAACGGGAATCTGTGAGGCAGGAGATGGCGGACGCGCCGCCATCAGCGTAGGTGAGGGCCAGGGTGACGGGATCGAAGTCCTTGGCTATGAGCCCCTTGCTGGGCGAGGCCCGTTTGACTTCGGCGATGAGACTGACGCCGGGCCGGGCCAGGGCTGCAGCGAAATCGAGCGCTGGAGGAGTGAAGGCCAGCAAGGCGCGTAGAGCCGTTTCTGGCATTTCCGCCATCCGGGTCGGAACTTCTTGCCGCTTCCAGGCCATGATCTCGGCCAGCAATTGACCTTTTTCCTTGATGCGTTGCAGTCGTTTTTTCATCGAAGTTGAGAAGAAGAAGGATAGATGTAGAATAGACGTCGCGAGTGATGGTTCGCCGATACGGATGAAAATCCCTGGTTACATCATTCCGACGACCGCTGGGAGGAGGAACGCCCAGGTGCGACGCACTTGAGCCTGCGGTAAGTGCGTCGCACCTTTCGGTCGCTGCGCTCCCTCGAAATGACGTAGGAGAGACGTAATGCGTGATACGTGATGCGTGACGACCTCACGCATTACACATTACGCATCACGCCCGTTGCAGACTCGCCCGACGTGGGCTTTGCGAACCTTCAGCAACCAGCAAGCGTTCTATTTTCGGAACAGTCGCCATGAGCGATTGCTCACCACATAACGAACGAAAATAGAACGCAGAAACATCTGATGCTCACAGATTTTCGCAGATTGTTTTGATTTTATCTGGTTTCATCTGCGTAGATCAGCTTTTTCTGCGTCATCTGCGTTCTATTTACGGAACAGTCGCCATGAGCGGCTACCCGCGACGTCGGCTTGAAACCAAACAGGTGCAATATCCGTATCACGAATAGTTTACCTCATTGTACCGACCATTTCGTATGGTGGCAATAATCGTTGGATGATAATGTTCCGTTTACAAGACATCTGGCCAGGGCGTTTGCATTCGCTATCGATTATTGCTATGATATTCCGCGTCGCCGCATTTTTGTTGCGGAGAGAGCGCCTTACCCTCCCCCCTTTGAAGCATGTTCCAACATTCGCGAGGATGGGAATGTTAAGAAATTACTGGCGATGGTCTCTGATCATCCTGCTGATTGCGCTATCGGTGGCGATTCCCGCTTCGGCGCAAGGCAAAAGTGTTGTCTGGAATCGTTTCGATGTCGATATCACCGTCAATCAGGACGGCGCGTTCGATGTCGTCGAAAAACAGGAAATCTACTTTAGCGGCGGCCCGTTCACTTACGGCTACCGGGATATTGACACGAGATACACCGAAGACATCACGGATATTCGCGTTGGAGACGCCAGCGGCGATTATCTGGAGAACAGGAGCGGGGAGCCGGGCACGTTTTACGTCGAAGACCGGGGTGACAGCATCTATGTGAAGTGGTTTTTCGATGAAACCTCCAACGCCGCCCGCACATTTTTTATTCGTTACAAAGTCCACGGTGGCCTGAGATATTACGACGAGGGGGATCAGGTGTGGTGGAAGGCGGTTTACGCCGATCGTCCTGCAGAGGTGAAATCCAGCGTGGTCATCGTCACAGTGCCTGCGCCCGCCATCATCGAAAACATGGACGCCTATTACACGACGGCGGATATGCAACTACTGGATCAGCAGACGGCGAAATTCACCGCCAAAGAGGCCATCCCGCCGGGACAACCCTTCGAGGTGCGGGTGCAGTTCACCCACGGCGTCGTGGCGGGGACGGCTCCGGCGTGGCAGGCTACGGCGGAAAAGAAGGAGACCGTTTCGCGCTGGCGCACGGTGTCCAACGTCTTCTTCAGCTTGTTGGCGTTGATGCTCTTCATCCTTTCGCCGGTGGCGGTCTATCTGGTGTGGTATTTCTGGGGGCGAGACCCGCGTCCGCAGATCGTTCCCACCTATCTGCCCGAACCGCCCACCGATTTGCCCCCGGGCATGGCGGGAACGCTCATCGACGAAAAGGCGGACACGCGCGATGTGCTCGCGACCATTGTGGATTTGGCCCGCCGCGGCTATCTACGCATGGAGGAGCTGGATGAAGACGATGACAGCGGCTACTCCACTCGTGACTTCCTCTACACCAAGCTGAAAGAGCCTGATGAGTCTCTGCGCCCCTACGAGACTTATCTACTGGATAAACTTTTCGGCGGCGAAGCGGACCGCAAGTTATCTGATCTAAAAAATAGCTTTTATCGTTATAACGAAAAGATCAAAGGGATGCTCTATGAAGAGCTGACCAAAGAGGGCTATTTCGTCTCGAATCCCAAAACGGCCCGGGCCAAGTGGTTGATTGCAGGCATAGGCATGTTGATGCTGAGCGGCATCTTCTTGTGTCTGGGCCTGCCGCTGCTTTCCTGGCTGACCGATGTGGCGCCCTTGCTGGCTTTTGGGCCGGGATTGTTCGGCATCGGTCTGCTGGCCATCTCCTATTTCATGCCCAAGAAGACGCAGAAGGGCGCAGACGAGGCGGCCAAATGGAAGGCCTTCAGGGTTTATCTCAAAGACATCGACCAATACACCGATCTCGAAAAGGCCACCGAGCTATTCGAACGCTATCTGGCTTATGCGATCGCTTTTGGCCTGGATAAAAAATATCTCAGCCAATGGGAGAAAGTGCCCAACGTGCCGCCTCCCATGTGGTATGGACCCTACTACGACCCCCGTCCCTATTACGGCTCGAGCAGTACTCGTCCGCCCGGCCACGCCAGCCCCGCGGCCCAAGGTGCATCAGGCGGCATGCCTTCTCTCAGCGACGCCAGCACGAGCATGAGCCGCGGGCTGGCGGGCATGAGCTCGGGCCTGGCCTCCATGCTCACCGTGGCTTCCAGCACTCTTACCAC
>JALXAF010000514.1 GCA_026992375.1 Anaerolineae bacterium | reverse complement strand
AATCTGCGAAAATCTGTGAGCATCAGACGATTCTGCGTTCCATTTTCGTTCGTTATGTGGTGAGCAGCCGCTCATGGCGACTGTTCCGATCTCACCCTGTCGCCAGGAAAATCGGCAGATAGATGGCGTCGGGCGTGGGCGTGGGAGTGGGCGTCGGTGTGGCAAGAGATTTTCGCAGGGTGAATTGGTCGTAAACCGTGCCGTAGAAATCGATGAAGGTGAGCTTGAGTTCATTCCCCTCGATGTCGATGACCACAGAGCCGTGCTTGAGGAAATCGGTGTACATGACCGGGTGCCCGAAGGGGCCCGAGGCCAGCTTCGAAGAGGAGCCCGCCACCACGTAGACGGTTCCCTTGTGCGGGCCCGGCGCTTTGGCGTAGGCGTGATCGATCTGCGGGTTGCCGCTGCCGTGATCTAGGATCATGCGGTCTTCCAGGGTATCGGACGCACCGTAATGCCCATCGATCAGGTAGGAGCGTTCGTAGGAGTGGCTGTGGCCCGATAGCACCACATCCACGCCGCCCGCCTCCAGGATGGGCAGAAATCGCTCCCGCATTCTGATGGAGTTGCCTTCCTTGTCGGAATCGTGCCTGCCCTTGGTGTAGGGGGGATGATGCCAGAACGCGATGATCCAATCCTGGTTCGTCTTTTGCAGATCATTGTAGACCCAATCGATCATGGGCTGCGGGCCCAGAGGCCACCAGATGCTGTCTTCCGAATCCAAACTGATGAAGTGGATATTGCCGTAATCGAACGAGTAGTAGGCCTCGGTGCCCGAAGCAAGACCGCCGGCCTCGCCATGTGTGGGCAGTGAGAAGACGTCGTAGTAGGGGCCCGTCTGTGTTTCGGTGTCGCTGCCGATGCTGTCGTGATTGCCCAGGGTGGGCCAGAACACCGCAGTTTGCATCAGATCGCCGAACACGTCGAACAAATCCTTCTGATATTCCTCGTCCGTGCCGGCGGAGTAGGCGATGTCGCCCAGCAACAGGGCCAGATCGGTGTGGCGGTCGCCCGTGAATGCGTAGTAAGCGTCGCGCGTGCGCTGGGCCACGGGAGGATAGCCGGAATCGCCCAGCACCCAGATGCGGGTGGCCGCGCGTTCGCCCGTGGATGGCGCTGTGACGAAATAGCGGTCGGGGTCAGGCCCGGCCAGGGTTTGGGTGATGGTTCCCACCGCGTAGAAGTAGGTTGTGGCTGGCTCCAGCCCGGTGAGAGTAATGACGTGGTCCGTCACCGGCTGGGTGGTCTGGACGACCTCTGTCAGCGCGTCGGGCGAGGCGCCGAAGCGCACGGCGCTGGAGCCGGGTTCGTCGGTTCGCCAGCGAATGAGCATGCTGTGGGGCGTGGCCATTTGCAGGTAGGGGCCCCGAACGATGTGAATGCTCTCTTCGTTGTTTGCGGTTCCGGGCTTGGCCGCGGCCGCGCCCAGGCTCGGGCCGGGGAGTTGTATGGCCAGATGTAGGCTGAATAGGGACAGAATGGTGAAAAAGGCGAGAATGCGACGGGGCAAGCGGTTGCGTCTCCTGAAAGTCGGGTTGGATAGACACTATTGGAAATAATCCCTCGCGAGGTGAACTCCACGCATCAATGATTAGTGAGTGATGATTAAAGGGAAAACCATGCCGAGGTGGCCTTTAATCATTGTTCATTAATCTTTGAGCTTTATCGAGCGTAAGCAAAGGCCTTCTTATTTCCGATACTGTCTGATGTTGGGGGCAAGTTATATCGCGGGCCGCGCTCTTTGTCAAATCGCCCCGCGACGCAAAATCAGTCGCCTCGGGCGCGCGGTAACCACTAACGTAGCAAGGCCAGAAAACACCAAGACACAAGGACACAAAGAGTAAAATCTCAAATATCCTTATGTGTTCTTCGGCGCCTTTGTGGACTTTGCGGTTCGAAAGTTGGCTGCGGTGGCAGTTACGCGCTTATTTGCAAAACAGGCCCGCCACTGCGGACGGGCCTGAAAAGTGTGTGCGTGCGCCGGTCATCGCCCGGCTGGCGCACTATTGATTGAGGAAGATGGGCAGCCAGAGGCGGCTGGGAGTGGGCGTCGGAGTGGGGATATCGAACCAGAACTTGTTGCGGTGTGCGCCCGGCTCTGCATTCTGCCATTCGATGGCGTCGGGCGCAATGACCGCACCGTCCTCGCTCCACGCGTCCGTCGCCACCATGCCTGCGGGCGGCATGGCTGTGAGCGTGAACGTGTCGAAGCTGTAGGGCTCGATGATGTGGAAGTTGAAGTAGCCGCTGGCGTCGGTCACGGCGTCCTTGTACCAGCTTCCGGGCGCGGGGTCGCCTGCGTTGCGGCCATAGAGGCGCATTGTTACGCCCGAAAGAGGCCTGCTTTCATCCCCGGCCATGCCCTGGTAGGCGTAGCCGTCGAAGCGCCAGACGGGCATATCGAATGTGGCCACCACGGGATCATGATCGCTGGCGCGTTCGCCCGGAAAATCGGCGTCCACGTGCACGTTGTCGATGCTCGCGAAGAAATTATCGACCATGTTGGAGCTGGCCAGGATGTGATCCAGTTGCTGGGAATTGCCGGTGTAGATGAAGCTGTACCGATCATCCCTGGGAATACGCTCCACCAGATCGGCGAGGATGTTGTGCTTGAGCGCCGACAGCGCATCCGAGAATTCGAAGTCGTTGAGATCGCCCACCACCACGATGTTGGCCTTGGGGTCTTTATCCAGAATCTTCTGGGCGAAGGCGTTGATGGCTTGGGCCTGGGCCTCGCGCTGGGGCAGGGTGTTCTGCACCGGCGGCTGCACGCGACCGAAGAGCGCATCATCGCCGCCCTTGGATTTGAAGTGGTTGACGACGACAAAGACCTTGTAGCCCTGGAAGAGGAACTCGCCCGCCAGTGATTTGCGGCTGGGTTCGTAGCCAAGCGCGCTATCGCCGCTGAATGCCGGGTTGTTGGGATCGACGCGGCCGGGGCTGAGGGTGAGCTCAGGGCCATTGGGCGTCATGGCTACATCGGTGGGGGTGGTGGCGTCGCCGCCGGGATGATCCACGAATGTCACCCGGTCGGGTCGGAAGAGGAAGCCCACGCGGATGTTGCCGCCCGGCTGACCGCCGTCCATGTTGTTTTCGGGGTTGATCTGCCGGAAGTCATACTCCGGGCCGCCCGCAGCCTTGATGGCGTCGATAAGCGTCTGGAAGGTGAGGCTGGCGTCCACGGTGCCATCATCGGTGGGGCCGTTGTTGTCCTGCACCTCTTCCACGCCGATGATGTCGGGCGAGCGCAGATTGCTGACGATGATTTTGGCCAGATCGGGGAATTTGGCGTCGCCCGGATCGAGATTCTCCAGGTTGAAGGTGGCGACGGTGAGCTTGCCGTAAGAGGGCTTGGTGAATTCCTGCATCAGCCCGCCCGATTCGACCGCGGGCAGGGGATCGGGATTCAGCACCTTGAAGTTGCCGTAGCTGTAGTGCATCACGCCCAGGATGGGGGCGGTGAATTTGTCGCCGGTGGTCACTTGCGGCTCGTCCCCGTAAAGCGCATCGTCGATGATGATGCGTTCGGGATTGAAATCGTCGGGACGAACGGCTAGGCCGCCGCGCATGGTGCGGACGCTGGCGTGGGCGCCGTTGTCGCCTACAACCGGGATCTCGCCGTATTTGTTGGTGGGGCCCACCGCCACGGAGTTGTTGATCTGCACCAACATGCCTTCCACCGATTCGTAGAAATCGATGCCGTCCTGGTCGGGATCGAAGTTGGGGGTGTTGTTGACGTCGCCCGTGGAATCATTGTCGATGATCATGTTGGGCGGAATGCGTCCGCCTTCGCCCAGGATGGTGGGGCTGGGCAGGGGATTCCCATGCGAAAGGATGGCGATGCTGGGATGACTCAGTTCGGTGATGGAGAGATTGCCCGTGCCGTAGCCGCCCGGATAGTATTCCGAAACGTCTGCGGTCACCAACACCTCATCGCCCTCGGTGACGCCCGGGCCGTTCCTGCCAACGTACACATAAACGCCTTCCGAGGTGGCGTCGCTGGCGTCCACGTCGGCGTCGGGTGTTTGCATCCAGAAGCCGCGGCTGTCTGTCACAGTCACCACGCCGTAGACGTTTTTGACGTGCTGTCCCACATAGGGCGAAAGATGCTGTGCGCCCTGCACTTCGTGGATGTATATGAAAGTCGCCTGGTTGCTCGCTTTGCGGGTGGGGTCCAGGGGGATGAGGGGCGTCTGACTCTGTTGCCAGCCGTCGTTCGTCCCCGCACCGTCGGGCAGGCGATTCCAGGATGATCCCGCGGCCTGATCCCAGCCGAGCTGATCCACCCGCTCCAGTTGGTCATTGAAGAGATAGACGTTGTCGCCATTCTCGCCCAGATTGAAGTAACGGGGGAAGTCAGCTTCATCCAGCACCCAGAACCCCTGGGCGGGGATGCTGGTTCCGGCGGGGATGTCGTAGGAATCATCCACCGAGATGCGCCAGCCGCTGATGTCGACCGCGGCGTCGCTGCTGTTGTACAGCTCGATGAACTGTTCGCCCGGTTTGGCGTCCACTTCGTTGATAGTGACGGTGGTGGAGCCCAGCTTGGAGGCCGCTGCGTCATTGGTCGCGCCCATGGTGGGCGTTGGATCAGTGTTGAAATCAGCCGCGTCGTCGCCTGTGGTGGCGCAATTGGGCACGCGGGCGGTGGAGAACTTGTATTCGGGCTTGGGCGCACCACCCTTGTTCCCGTAGCCTACGTCGTCGATGACAGTGCTGGCCACATCCATGAGGGAAAGGGTTGCGCCGGCGTTGGAGAGACTAATGTTGCCGGTGTTGTTGTCGTCCAGCACCAGATAGCCGTTGGCGGGGAGTTTGACGCCATCGTCCACCGTGGTGGAGCCGTAGCCCCAGTCGATGACCCAGCCGCTGAGGTCTAGTTCTGCATCGGTAGCGTTGCACACTTCGATGGCTTCGGACGACGTGGGGGTGACGATGAATTCGTTGATGAGCACATCGCCCGGATTGGCTGTGTCGCCGCCTCCGCCTCCAGGCTGATTGCTTGCGCCTTTGGTCGGAGCCTGGTTGGTCAGGGGCGTGTGGCTCTGTTTCCAGCCGCTGTTGCTTCCCGCACCATCGGGAACCCGGTTCCACGAGCCGCCAGCGGCCGCGTCCCAACCAACCTGATCCACCCGCTCCAGTTGGTCATTGAAGAGATAGACGTTGTCGCCATTCTCACCCAGATTGAAGTAACGGGGGAAGTCAGCTTCATCCAGCACCCAGAACCCCTGGGCGGGGATGCTGGTTCCGGTGGGGATGTCGTAGGAATCGTCCACCGAGATGCGCCAGCCGCTGATGTCGACCGCGGCGTCGCTGCTGTTGTATAGCTCGATGAACTGTTCGCCCGGTTTGGCGTCCACTTCGTTGATGGTGACGGTGGTGGAGCCCAGCTTGGAGGCCGCTGCGTCATTGGTCGCGCCCATGGTGGGCGTTGGATCGGTGTTGAAGTCCGCTGCGTCGTCATCGGTGTCGCTGCAATCGGGCGTGCGAGCGGTGGAGAATTTGTATTCGGGCTTGGGCGCGGCGCCGAAACTGCCATAGCCAACCGTGTCCAGGACGGTTCCCGTGTCGTCCTTCAGGCTTAGCTCGGCTCCAGCGTTGGGCAGGCTGATTCCATCCGTATTGTTGTCGTCGATGACAACATAGCCGTGCGCGGGCAAGCTAACGCCAGCATTGATGGTCGTGGTCACTGTGCCGCTGGCGGAGAGGGTTTCGATCACCAATCCGCCGATGTCAATGCTGCTATCGCTGGGGTTGCACAGCTCGATGGCTTCGGATGATGTGGGGGTGACGATGAATTCGTTGAACAAGATTTTGGATTCGATTTGGGCGCGATTTCCGCTTGTGGCCATGCTGGGCCGCGCGCCCGCCAGCGCCAGGCCCAGTCCCAGAACAATGGCCAGAACCAATACCCATTTCATCTTTCTGTGACCATTCATTTTCTTTCTCCTTTGAAAGCGTGAGGAACGTTAGAGATACTTGCCGATGAGAAGTTGGTATTTCCCTTTCAGTTCCTGGGGGATTTTGCTGCGATTGGTGATGATTGCGTCTTTCAGCGCATCACCCCAGGGCGTTGGCGGCGCGCCTTTCAGCATCTCGATGGCGTTGAGGGTGGCCTGTTGCGCCGCGGCCGCGTTATCCAGCAGCGTTTTGATCACCATCTCGACGGTGACCGGCTCCAGGCTTTCGTGCCAGACGTCATAATCGGTGACATGGGCGATGATGGCGTAGGACATGCCCGCTTCGCGGGCCAGGAAAGCCTCGGGGATAGCGGTCATGCCGATAACGGAAAATCCCAGTTGTCGAAAGACCCGGCTTTCGGACTTGGTGCTGAAGCGTGGGCCTTCGATGATGACGAAATCGCCGCCCTTGTGCACAGTCTTGCCGGTGGCGGCCACGGCCCGATAGAGAATATCGGCCAGGTTGGGGCAGATGGGGTCGGCCACCGAGGCGTGAACCACCAGGCCCGGTTCGTCGAAAAAGCTGGTCGCCCGCTGCCGGGTGCGATCGAAGAGCTGATCGGGGATGACGATGTGTCCGGGCTCGATCTCCTCTTTGAGCGAGCCGCACGCATTCATCGAGATGAGATACTCCACGCCCAGCGACTTGAACCCCCAGATATTGGCGCGATAATTGACTTTGGTGGGGTTGATGAGGTGGCCGCGTCCGTGCCGGGCCAGAAACGCCACCCGCTCCCCGTGGACGGTTCCCAGGATGTATTTGTCGCTGGGAGCGCCAAAGGGCGTTTGAATGTTGATTTCTTCGACATCTGTGAGTCCGGGCAGGTCATAAACGCCGCTGCCGCCGATAACGCCGATGCGGATTGTTTCGGTCATAGAGGCCTCCTTGAGAGGTGAGTGGGCTGTCAGGAGATGGGTTCCAGGGGAATCTCCTTTTTTCGGGCCAGATATATCCAATAGGAGGTTGGTTGCGTGCGAAATCCCTCCTGTAAAATGCGGTGCGCCTGGGGCGAAAGGGGATCTTCTGGCAGTGTGGGGAAGAGATCATACAGGGCGGGCCAGAAATAATGCTCGAGGGCCGCCAGTGCGATGTAGCCGTCCGCTGTCTGATAGATATTGTACCCTGCATGTTTGCCGCCCAGAAAATCTCCCGGGCGGGTCAGATGATAAGCCAGGGGCTCGTGATAAATCTGAGCGGCCTCGCTGAGGGCCACCTGTTGCACGCCTCCGCCCGCGTGCAGCAACGCCAGGGCCGCAATCACCGCTTGTTGGGCCCCAGAGATGTCGGCGATGAGGGAGCGGGGCAGGCCCGGCGGTTCCACCAGGCCCGCGCGGGCCTGATAGGTGAGGTCGTGGCCCGGCAGATGGGCGTGCGCGTCCGACGCTCCCACGATGTTGACGATGCTCAGGCCGGGATGCCGCTGGCGCAGGTCGGCGGGGGCCAGCCCCATGCGCTCCAGCGCGTCCGGGCGCTGCGAGGTGATGAGGATGTGCGCCCGGGCCAGGAGCGTCGTCATTTCCGCTTGCCCTTCCACTGATTTTAGATCGATGTGCTTGATGGTCGCGCCCTGGTGCATGGCTTCGTACCAGGGTTTGCAAAAATACTCGAATGTATCGCCGGTGGGCGGCTCCACCTTGATGACGGTTGCGCCCATCTCGCGCAACATCTGGGCCGCTCGCGGGCCCGGCAGATTCAATCCGGTGTTGACGACGATGATGCGCTGAAGGGGAAGCATGGCGATTGCGAAAATTTCATTCGCGTAGTCAATGGCTATCCAACCAACCGACAATAACACATTGCATCAATCAAACACGCCGCGTCCAAGACATCAACTCACCACGCCACGCCCGGCGCGGTGTCTACGCCAGCGTGCACGCCCAGGCGCTTGTACATCTTCACACCATCCCAGGATTCATCCATGACGCCGTCATGAATCGCCCAGGAGCGCCCGCGGATGCTGTCGGCCAGTCTGGGTTGGCGGAAGGGCGTGCTGCCGTCCATCTTGCGTCGCAGATCGCTGCCCGGAAGAAAGCCTTCATGGATGCGTTGCATGAAGCGCTCGCCGCGGGCGTATCGAAATCCGTAGCGTTCGAACAAAATGGCGGCGTGGTAGAAGAGGGGCTCGACATCGAATTCATACTGGTGCATGGCAGCAAAAACTTGCTCCAGGTCTTGCAGCAAGCGTCTGAAATGCCGCAATCCCTTGCGCACCTGGCCTGGAGCCAATCCCGCTTTCAGCGCCGCTGCCTCGGCCTGCAGGTTGCGCCGGGCCGTGCCGCGCAGCGTCGGCGAGCCGTCGGGCATTCGATCCACATCGAAACGAGGCGCGCGGGGGTCGTTCATCGCCACCCAGTTGACTGCGATGCGATTGAACGGCGTATCCGCCAGCTCGATCTCCATCAGCGGGTCTCGGGGATCGATGTCGTTGAGGATGCGCATGGCCCAAACCATCCCGTCTTCCGAATGTCCCGTATGCACCATCACCTTGTCCTCATTGTTACGCAGGGTAATGGGGTCGATGCCAAATTCCACCAGCAGGTCAACGGGCAGCAGAATGTGCGCCAGCGTGTGCCGAAATTCCCTGTCGTATTTGGGCAACTCGCGCAAGAAGATGGGCTGGGGGCGCTCTGGCGCGGTGGGGATGGGGTGCTCGGGCTCAAGGGAGAGCAGGGATGATTTGGGCGTTTCGTTCATGGTCGCTTACCAGGCGTGCTCGAACGTCAGCCCTTGCTCGTTCAGAACCGGGATGAGCAGGGAGATGATGCGGGTGTGGGCTTCGCCGTTGGAGGCGACCAGCCCGAAATGCCGGTGAACATCGGGCTGGTTGTAGAGGAAGGGACGGCCCCAGCAGTCGGTGACCTGCCCGCCCGCGCCGGCCAAAATGGCTTCGGGCGCGCAGGTGTCCCATTCTTTCAGACCCGGAGCCGGATGCAGGTAGAGATCAGCCTCGGCCCGGGCGATGAGCCCGCACTTCAATCCCACCGACCCCGAAATGCGCTCCCGGGTGATGCCCAGGGCGCCTTTGATGTTATCGACGATGGGGTTGCGGTGAGAGCGGCTGACGATGAGGCGCATCTCCTGCGGGTTGGATATCTTGCTGACGCTCATGCGCGAGCGGCCCTCGGGCGTGGTGAACCAGGCGCCTTGGGCGCGGATGCCGCTGTACATAAAATCCTTGACAGGCTGATAGGCCACGCCCAAAACCGCCTCGCCCGCCAGGGCCAGCCCGACCATGATGCTGAATTCGCCATTGCGGGCGATGAATTCCTTGGTGCCGTCCAGCGGGTCGATGCACCAAATGGCGTCGTAGTTCAGACGGTCGAGATCATCCTTGCTTTCTTCGGCCAGAACGCCGATGTGGGGGAAGGCCGCGGTCAGACGGCCCACCAGAAATTCATTCACCGCTTTGTCCGCGGCGGTGACGGGATCGTTTTCGCCCTTCCATTCGATCTCGTCCGTTTGATCGTGATATTTGCGCACGATTGCGCCGGCTTCGCGTACTATGTCCTCGACGCGCGTCAGTGTTTTCTCTAAATCGATGGTTGTCATAATGTATGTTTTGAAAATCGATCTCACGCAAAGCCGCCAAGGCGCAAAGGAAAAAAGAGGCGAAGAATTCTTAGCGGCTTTTTCGTCTTGGCGTGAGATTTCACGTTATTTGGAGGGAGCGCAGCGACGGAGATAGCAATTCCAAATTTGGAATCCTCAAGAAGCGAGGGGGCGATTTCCCCCTCCCTTCCTCCCTTTTGCCC
>JALXAF010000513.1 GCA_026992375.1 Anaerolineae bacterium | reverse complement strand
TGGCGCTGGTTCCCCGCCAGGACTGGATCGACATCTCGCACCTGCTCATCTTCCACGGACGGCGCATCTGCAAGGCCCGCAAACCCGCCTGCGCCCTCTGCCCCCTCAACGACCTCTGCCCCTCGGCCATAAGCTGACAGCCCTCGGCTTGGCCAGAATCGAGGCATTGCGGCAAGATAGAACGCAGAAAAACCGAAAAAAGCAGATCGACGCAGTTGAAAAGAAAGGTAACTGCTAACGTATACCAGTTGGTTATCTTTTTCAACTCAAACCTGACAGGTTCTCGTAACCTTGGCGGTAAGATGTGCGGTTTTCAGCCAACAACGAAGCATGCAAGGCTCTGAATCGTAGCCAAAGGAACCTGTCAGGTTAATTCAAGCGAAAACGACCTTAGCAGTTACAAAGAAAGTCAATAACGATCCGCAAGTCTCTCGATGCGTGTATCGATTCCTTTCAAAAATCCACGCATCTCTTTGATAGGCCGAAGTAATATCAGCTCAATGCGATCGTCGTATTGGATTACGCCCACCCTCTGGCCAGGCTGAATTTTCAGTCGCTGCCGGATATTCTCAGGAATGACAATCTGAAATTCAGACGAAACAGTTGTAATTTCCATGTCTACACTCGATTGGTGAAGTTTCCATAAGTCAATACTGCATTTTAGCAAGCAAAGCGTTCTTCATCAAACGAACTTTGCCTTTCACATCTGAAAACAGGAGGTGATCAACGATGATCCCCAAACAAATGGAAGCTTTTTTGCGTCAGGCCCTGCCCGAGCAAACCTGGCGCAACCGTCTGCGCCGGGAAGGAGACCTGGCGTTCATGGAATTCACCGCCACCGATGTAGATCGGCTAAACCGGCTGGGCATCCGGCCCGACAAGCTGGGCCCGCGGCTGGTGGTGTGCATGTGGGATGAGCGGGATGATCTGGAAGTTGGGGGCTATCTGGTGGTGGACAATCTGGCCATGGGGCGGCCTTCGATGGGCGGGATCAGAATGCTGCCCGAACTCAAACCCGCGACCATCTTCAACCTGGCCCGGGGCATGACCCTGAAAAACGCGGCCGCAGACCTGCCCTATGGCGGCGGCAAATCGGGCATTGTCGCGCCCGACCGTCCCATCAGCGACGCTGAGCACCAGGAGATCGTGCGCCGCTTCGCCCATCTCATCGGACGCTATCGGACCATCTATCTGCCCGGGCCCGATGTGGGCACCAACGACGCAGACATGAAAGTCATCGCCATCGAAAACGGCATCGATAGCGCCCTCTCCAAGCCCGTGGACATGGGCGGCAACCGCATCGACGAGCTGGGCGCGGCAGCGGGCGGCGTGGTCATCGCCATCGACGCGCTGCTGGAGCAGATGCCCCGTCTCAAGGCCCTGCCCCAATTCAAAGAAATGACAGTGCCCAGCCGCGAGGCCATGACCATCCTCATCCAGGGTTTCGGCGCGGTGGGCGCACATGTGGCCAAGCTGCTCATCGAGCTGACACCCGCGCCCAAAATCTCGGGTGTCAGCGACGCTCATGGCTACCTCTTCGATAGCGACGGATTGCCCATCGACGAACTGCTGAAAATCCGGGATGAGCACGGCCTGGTCACCTTCCACTACTTCCTCACCCGCCTGCTGGATCAACGCTCGCCCAATCCGCAGACCAAATTCGCCAACGCGCCCAACGATCTGCTGCGGGAGGACGCATTTTGCTTCGTCCCCGCCGCACCCATCGCCCGTTATCTCGATGTGGATGAGGCCAGCCATCCCGCCATGACTGTGGATCGCATGGGCCGCTGGAGCATGATCGTGGAGGGAGCCAACACCTACTCGCCCGATCCCGCGCGACGGGCCGCGCGGCTGCGCATGGAACGGGCCGTGTATTGGCAGCAAGGCGTGGTCATCGCCAGCGATTTCCTGGTCAACTCGGGCGGAGTCATCTTCGCCGCGCAGGAGCACATCATCAAAACCCCCGACCATCTGCGCTTTCCGCGCGAGATTTTGGGCGACCGCGAAGCGGTGGCGCGCTGGCTGGAGCGCCATCAGGGGGAATTGGCCGAACTCGCGGCCAGGCGACTGGAAGCGGGCGTCCGTCAGCGCGAGGAGGTCATTCGGCGCAATATGAAAGAGCTGGTGGACTTTCTCATCGCCGATCCCGACATGCTGCCCCTGGAAGCCGCGGAGCAGATCAGCATCACCCGCATCACCTCGCGCGAGCGCTATCGCCCCATCCGGGACGTGATGGACCCGCTGACAGCCATCGGCCCGGAGATGACCCTGCGCCAGGCCGCGCAGCTCCTGGTCGATGATCCCAACGAAATGTTGGCCGTGGTGCAGGATGGACGTCTGCTGGGCGTAGTCACCGACTGGGATATCACCAACGCCATCGCGCATGGCAAGCCCGATGACCTGCCCGTCTCTCAGGTGATGAGCCGCGAGGTCATTTCCGTCCCGCCCGACGCCATCATCCCCGATGTGCTGCAACTGCTGGAGGCCCACGAGATCACAGCGATGCCGGTGGTGGAAAAAGGCGATGTAGTGGGCGTCATCAGCAGTCATATCCTGGCCCGCAAAACCCTGGCGCGCCTGCTGCAAGGATAGGCCCCATGCCAGTGACGAGATGACGCCAGGAGCGCGCACCATCCCCTTTCGAATTGTAAACTAACATCCTTGACATCTGACGAACATTGATGTAAACTGGCTCCATGATGTTCGACGCATCGCCACGTTTTGCTTTTTCCTGCTCCTGTATCGGGCGGGCGTAATCGGCCTGGCCCGATTGCCCCGCGTCTCCGAACTGATGCGGTGAGTTGCGTCGAACCATTTTCAAAAACGCATAGCGGGCAACTGATGTAAGCTGTCGGCTGTCCATCTCCTCTGGGTTTCAGTTACCCAGTGCGACGATCTTCGCAACTCACCGGGATATGGTGAGTTTTTTTATTTCCTTTTTTGCGTCCTTTCCTTGCGGATTTTCATATAAAATGGCTATCAGCAACACCTATATCGATACGACACCCCCTGTTTCCACCGATCTCAACATTCTTCGCCCGCCCATTTTGCAGAAGATAGGCGACACGCCGCTGCTGCCGCTGACCTCTCTCTCCCGCTATCTTTCACCGCGTGTTTCGGTGTGGGTCAAGGCGGAATGGTTCAACCCTGGCGGTTCGGTGAAGGATCGCCCGGCCCTGCGCATGATCGAGCAGGCCGAGATCCGCGGAGAACTGCGTCCGGGCATGACCATCATCGACGCCACCAGCGGCAACACAGGCATCGGTTACGCGCTGGTGGGCGCGGCCAAGGGCTATCCCGTCACCCTGGTGATGGCGGAAAACGTCAGCCAGGAGCGCAAGCAGATCGCCCGGGCTTATGGCGCGCGGCTCATCTTCAGCCCCGCGACCGAAGGCGCTGATGGCGCTATTCGCCTGGTGCGAGAGCTGGTGGCGAAAGATCCCGCACGCTACTATCATCCCAATCAATACGATAACCCCGATAACTGGCTGGCGCATTTTTACAGCACTGGCCCGGAGATCTGGCGGCAGACCCGGGGACGCGTCACCCATTTTGTCACCGCAGTGGGCACCAGCGGCACGTTCATGGGCGTCGGGCGTTATCTCAAGCTGCGCAATCCCGATATCCAGCTCATCTCCGTCGAGCCGGTGGATGCCGAAAATGTAATCGAGGGAGTCAAGCACATGGAGACGGCCATCGCGCCCGGCATTTTCGATCCGGCCCTGAAGGATGGCGAGGTGCGGGTGACGAGAGAGCAGGCCCAGGCCATGACCCGGCGTCTCATCCACGAAGAGGGGCTTTTTGTGGGCTTTAGCGCTGGCGCGGCCGTGCACAGCGCCCTGCAAGTCGCCCGTCAACTGGATGAAGGCGTGGTGGTCACAGTGCTGGCCGATAGCGGCGCCAAGTACGTCAGCCTCTGGTAGAGCGCATTGCTCTACACCCGCACGCCCAGCCTGCGCAACGCCCGCTCCGTTTTCATGGCGTCCACATGCTCGATAGCCGCCATGCCCAGGCTCTGGGCAGCGAGGGTGTTCCGAGCCTTGTCGTCAATGAGCGCGCAGGCCGCGGGAGGCAGCGCCAGACTGCGGCACGTGTAATGAAAGATGTCGGGGTTCGGCTTGCGCATGCCTACGAACGCGCTGATGATCACCCGGTCGAACAGCCCTTGCAGATGCGGCTCCTGCAGCAGCCCCGCAGGCAGAAAAGGCGCGGCGTTTGAGAGCAGGACGATCTGATAGCGGGCTCTCAGGCGGCGCGCCAGCAGCGCCATGGCCAAATCCAGCTCTGCGCCCCAGAAATTATCCTTGAAACGCCTGAAATCCCGAGGCAGATGTTTTTCCAGCGGCGCGCCCGTCTGCGCCCAATAGGCCTCGGGCGATAGCTCGCCGGTGGAGTAGGCCTCCCAGACCTCGCCGCTGAACAAACGCGAGACCAGCGAGCCGGGCGTCAATCCCAGCATGGCGTCGAATTCCGCGAGACGCGCTCGTCCCCAGGATTCGTGTGCGAGAACGCCGCCCATGTCGAAAATGATGGCCTGGATCATGCCTCGAGCAACTCAGCGCATGTCTCGATCGGTGGCGTGAGGCGGGATCTCTCGCCGATGCCGCCAGCGCCACCATAGCCCCACCGGATATCCCAGCATCTTGGCCACATCGCCCACCACGCGAATGATCGGGATCAGGCCCACGGTCAGGGTTTTCTCGAAGAAGTAGAGGGGAATGCCGCCGGGCAGGGGGCGCTCCCATGCTCGCATCAGGCGGGCGTAGGGGCGTTTGATGTAAGCCAGGAAGCCGAACGCGCCCAGCAGCCAGAAGGCCCGATTCTGTTTGTAGCCCAGCCCGGCCAGCGCGGGGAGGGCGACAAGATAGACGCCGTAGCGGATGGCGTGACGATGCCGCCACAGATCGGCTTTGCCATCGCCCCGGGCGTAGCGAAAATACTGCCAGAAGAATTCACGCAAGCTGCGCCGGGGCCGAAATTCGACGACCGCCGTCGGCGACCAGGCGAAATAGCCGTAACGCTTGCGCAACTCGAAATCGAAAATCAGGTCTTCACAATAATCCAGCCACTCGGGATAGCCGCCCGCGGCCTGCCATGCCGATTTTCGAAATGCGATGGAGCGGCTGGAGGGCAGGAAAGTCTGCGGATCGATCTCACTCAGATCGGGCAGGGTGGCGGCTCCCAGCGCCATCTCGAAAGCGTTCCAGGGCGCGGCCACAAAGAAGCCGGAGACAACAGCCGAGTCCGGGTCTTCGCGCAGGGGGCGGGTGATGTCTTCCAGCCAGGTGGGGAGCAAAGACACGCCCGCATCAGTGACGGCGATGATATCGCCCCGGGCCTCGGCGATGGCCCGGTTGCGGCCCTGCGAGATGTTGGCTCCCGGCTGCACGATGACGCGCAGAGGCAGACGCGTTTCATACATTCGGATGTGCGCCACCGTGTCGTCGGTGGAGCCGCCATCCACGATGACGATTTCGTCGGGCGGGAGCGTTTGCGTCAGAATGCTGTCCAGCAGATCGCGGACAGTGCGTCCTTCGTTGTAGACGGTGCAAACCAGTGAGATCATTGACGGTTCAAGACGTGGGGCAGTATTTTTCTGGGGCTCCAATCCGCAGACTGGCGTGGTCGAAGCCGTGGTTCAGATGTCTGATAGCATAACAGGAAAATGGTGGGGAGACAAGAAAAAACGCTGGCAATCCACAGGGGATTCTGAAGACATTGTGGAAATGCCGAGATGTCTCACGCAAAGCATGTCCTGAGCGCGCTGAAGGAACGCAGAGCCGCAAAGGGAAAAGGAGGCAAAGCCAGCGCCGAAGGATGGAACCTCTCAAAATCGTTAGTCGTTTTGTCGATGTCGTTGCTATAATGAAATGGTGACAACGCCAAACGGCAAGACGCTGCCTGCTTCCGTCGGCATTCATTTGCTCTCACCTACACCCTTCTTCAAGGAGGAGTCAACATGATGAAAACCCACAGCAAGATGCGTTGGGCCCTGTTTTTGGCGGGCGCGCTATGGTTCGTCGTGGCAATTTCCGCCTGCGGCGGCGCAGCGCAAGCTTCTTCTCGCTCCGACGCGGTCGCGCCGCTGAGCAACGTAGCCGCAATCGCAGCCCCCGCAATGCAGGAGCCCGAGGTAAAAACCCTCTACATCGGGCCGAAACTGGAGGATTGCACCGGCGCCGGGCCTCAGAAGTGCATGATGGTCAAAGAAAATCCCGATGGCGACTATCAGTATTTCTATCAGCCCATCCAGGGCTTCGATTATGAAGCAGGCTACGAATACGAAATCGTCGTCAAGGTCGAGAAGGTCGAAAATCCGCCAGCCGACGCCTCCTCTCTCAAATATACGCTGGTAAAAATCGTCAGCAAGACCCCCGCCGCAACGGCTGAAGCGACGGCTGCGACCGCGGGCGATCTCGAGGGCGCGGAATGGAATCTGGTTTCCTGGCGGAATGACGAGGGCGAGATGACCGACGCCCTGAATGACGCTCCCATTACCCTCACCTTCGAAGATGGCAAGGTCGCGGGCAACGCGGGCTGCAATCGCTACTTCGCCGCTTATCAGGCGGATGGCGACGTCCTCGACATCGATGACAAGATCGGCAGCACCATGATGATGTGTCCCGAGCCGGTGATGAAGCAGGAACAGGCCTATCTCAGCCTGCTGCCTCAAGTCGCGACGTTCGGCATCGAGGGCGATACGCTCACCCTGCTGGATTCCGATGGTCAGGCGCTTCTGATCTTCGAAAAGACTCCCACGGTGGCGACCGGTGAGAGCGAAAAAGCGAAGCTTATCGGGCCGGTGTGGCAGTGGCAGCGCACCGAGATGGCGAATGACGCCACCATCCAGGTGGATGATCCCGCCCGCTACACCGTGCAGTTCAACGAGGATGGCTCGCTCATCGTCAAGGCCGACTGCAAGGAGACCTCGGGCAAATTCAGCGATGAGGGTGGCTCCCTTTCCATCCAACTTAATCCCACCACCATGCAGGTTTGCAACGACAACTCCCTGGCAGACGAGCTTCTCGAGGAGTTGAGCTACGCGGGAACGTATCTCTTCAGCGATGACGGCAATCTGGTTATCAACATGCAAATGGATGGCGGTAACATCGTTTTCGCTCCCGCCAAAGAGGTGGCAACCGCTCCTGGCGAAACGCCCGAGGATGCTGCGGCGATGCAGAGACTGGCCGGGGAGTATAAAGTCCTTTTGCCTCCGGCCGAAGAAGGCGGCGCTGTGCGCGTGGCTACCCTTATTCTCGACGCGGATGGGACGTTCGATCTTTCCATCCTGACCCTGGGCGAAAAAGAAGCCGAGACCTATGACGGCGTTTGGAGCGTCGCGGACGACGGCAAAATCAAGGGCAAGATCACCTCGCAGGAAGGCGCGGATGAATTCCAGCTCGATATCGATGAGAACGGCGATCTCAAGCTGGAGGGGACGGACCTGGAGCTCATCAATATCGATGAGACGATTCCCTTGCACAAGCAGCTCCCCATCCCTGTCATCACCGGGCAGAAAGCTTATGTCACGCTGGACATCCAGGCTGGCAATCCGCTGGATCCCTTCATTGTCAGCGTCAATGGCGGCGGAAGCTTCGCTGCCTCGACGCTGGGCGGCGATTGCACCGGTTTTGTGAACATCCAGCCTGTGGCCCGCATCCACTGGGAAGGCGAGACTGATCTGGCGAAGATATTCTTCTATAGCGATCACGATCCCACCCTCATCATCCAATCGCCCGACGGCGCTTTCCATTGCAATGATGACGCCAGCGATCTGCTGTTGGATCCCAGCATCACTTTCGAGCACCCCAAAGATGGCATTTACAACATCTGGGTGGGCAGCTATTACCCCGAGCAGCTCATTCCGGGTGTGTTGGTGGTCACTACCCGCGATGACGTTAGCGTCGAGACCTTCACCCTGAACGGCCTGATCAAGCGCGGGCCCGTGATGAAAATGAGCGAGAGGCTCAACGCCAGGCCTGCCGAGGCGCTGGCCGACATCATCAAGAATTACAAACAGAACGTAAAGAGGCTGAAAACGGGCGGCAAGACGCTCAGCGTGCGCGTTGCGGCCAAGGGCGAGGCGCCCGCCTTCGACTTCGATATCGAGGGCCAGCTCTGCAACGGTTTCATCAGCGAGAAACCCGATCTCGTGTTCGATTGGTCGGGCGAGGCGGATGCGCTTTCCATTTATTTCGAAGGAGATGGAGATAGCACGCTGTTGGTGGCGGCCCCGGGCGGTGACGTCCTCTGCAATGACGATGCGTCGGCGGAGAACGTCAACCCGATGGTGATCATCCCCAATCCCGGGCAGGGACGTTATGCGGTGTTCGTGGGTCGCGTCCATCCCGAGGATGTGGTCAAGGGCAAGCTCACCGTCACCGACGCGGCTGACGCCGCCCCCGAAATCCTTGCGCCCCTACCTGCTCCCGCTCCCGACAGCGAGAAGCAATAGTCGCAACTTTCCTCACGCCTTTTACTTCGACTAATGGAGTCAATACGATGAAACGTTATCTCATCATCACCACTGTGATTGTCGTTGCGGCCTTGCTGATTTTCGCCGGAGCTGCAACGATTTCCGCCCAATCCAATGCCCAACAGGCCCCCGAAAACCAATGGCAGATGAGCTTCTATCCCAATCTGGATTGGTCGGGCTATCCCGCTTACACCCAATACAGCAATTCGATGAACTACAACTGGGGCGATTATGCGCCCGGGCCCAACATGCCCGCCTCCTACTGGAGCTTGCGTTCCACGCTGAACACGTATTTCTATGGCGGCAACTACCAGTTCAGCATCCTGGCCGATGACGAGTTCGTCTTTATGATCGACAACGTTGCTTACATGAACACCATCGATCAGGGATTCAGCGGGAAGAATCTCGTCTTCTCCGCGCCCGTCTCCCAGGGCTATCACACAGTTCGCATCGATTACCGGCAATTCACTGGCCCGGCCTACATCTACACCTCGTGGGCGTATCTGAAACCGGGCGAGGGCGCGCCGGTTCCCCCGCCCGACCGTCCGCTGCCCGCGCCGCTGCCGCCCGAATCCGCGACCAGCGTTCAGACCCGCTACGGCGATTTCACGCCCTGCATCGAACAGAATCTGCACCAGGCTGAATGCTTCCATTCTGACGGAGCCTGGAATTCGCCCAATCACGGTTCTGTGCAGATAGAGCCGAAGATCATCATCTGGGGCGCCTGCGAACCAGCCGATAG
The DNA here is from genome assembly GCA_026992375.1 of Anaerolineae bacterium. Lineage (GTDB taxonomy): Bacteria > Chloroflexota > Anaerolineae > J102 > J102 > M2005. Next base: position 509 of record JALXAF010000513.1, on the reverse strand, counting down.
TGATGTCGTCTGGACCGTGGACACCACCACTGATCCCATGAAGACCAAAGAATTCCGCTGTTCCAAGTCGCTGGCGGGCTGGTTCCCGCACTGAGACGCCAAATCGCACGCAGCGAAGCCCGGCTCATTTCGAGTCGGGCTTTGTTTTTAGCGCCTTATCGATGGAATCCTGGCCCACCGGGCAAGAAAATATCTCACGCAAAGAAGCAGAGCCGCAAAGGAAAAAAGAGACAAAGAAAAACTTAGCGTCTTGGCGACTTTGCGTGAGATCAGTTTTTTGGCTCCGGCTTGTCCGGGTTGGGATGATGATCGGATGCAAACGCGAGGGGAAAGGCCTCACGCATCCGCAGGCGCGGCCAGCGGTTCGATCATAATGTCATCGAAGGGCTGGGACTGCATCACCCGCACCTGCCTCAGCTTGATCATCTCCAACACGGCCAAAAAGGTGATGATGATCTCGGTGCGGTTTCGGGCCTGGCGCAATATCTGCTTGAAACGGAAGGGTTTGC
>JALXAF010000512.1 GCA_026992375.1 Anaerolineae bacterium | reverse complement strand
TGGCCCGGGCCACCTGCTCCACCGAGCGGCAGGTTACATACTCCGTCTCATGCGGATATTTGGCCCGATTCAGCAGGATCACCGCGTCCTGCTCGGGGTCGTAGTACAGCGTCTTGAAGCGGTCGGCCAGGATGGCTGGGTTCATAGCCCTAGTTTACATCCCATTGGATCGAGTTCAAAATCTGCCGGAAGATGGCGTCGTAGGCGGGATTCAGCGGGGCGCGCTCGATGATAATCTCGTAATTCTCGCGAAAAGTGCGGTAACTTTCGCTGAGCGGATACGCCGCGTCGACAACACGAACAGCAGGCTGCCCCGCCAGCGTCATCTCTTCGACGACTCGACCCCAGGATTGCGTCGTTTTCTGGATGTCCAGCCAGTTATCTGCATCGGTGATGGGTGCGCTGCGCCCGTACGTGCGGCTGATGACCACTTCCAGATTATCCGACAGCAGCGGAATGACGCCCACTGCCTGATCGAAAGCGAAATTGGCGATGACATAGCGCCCTCGCCCCACCTGCTGCACCCGCCATCCCGCTGGCGCTTGCACCGTCAGGCCCAGCTCGGGCAGATGATACCGGGGCCAGTCCGTTGCCGGGCCAGCTTCGGGCAGCCCGCGATGAGCGCCGGACATATTTGCTGGCAGGACGCCTCGCTGTCGCAGTTGAGAGAACACGCCCAAAAACGTCACATCGCGGACGATGGGCGTCAGCGCGCCGCCGGCCGCGTCTAGCAAGACCACATCCTGCTTTGGCGCATCTCCCGAAACAACGACCAGATGTCTGCTGTCAGCCGTCCAATGAGGTCGGGGCATCGAACTGAAATCGCTGAAAAACACGCCCGCTCCCGTTTCGGCATTGCGCAGGGTCAAGGCACCTTCCCTGCCAGCGAGCGGAGCGTAGTTCACCCAAAGCACGCCATCGGGAGAAGGGACATTCCAGTGCAGATCGAACGCCCTGCTCAGGGGCATGACATCCCCCAGGATGGTGCACGCCCGTCGCCCTTCCAGCGTCCAGAACAGGAAGCCATCGGTGGCCCAGGCAAAACCCTGCGGGGTGGATTCCAATGATCGGGCAGTAAAGCGGCAGATCGGTTGCGCCTCGCCCGAATTCACATCCGCCAGCCACACGGTACAGATGGGAGCATCGGAGCCGGAGCAGGTGATAGAGGCGATATGACGGCCGCAACTGGAACCGGAGGCGTGGCCATCCGCACAGCCAGGCGACCAGAATGCGTACATCGCTCGGGAGGACAGCTCGGCCAGGATACGCGGCATATCGTTTTCCACCACGTTTCGCACGAAAATGGCGTCAGGATTTGGTGGCTGAGGCTGATTGGCGAAATTGGTGTAAGCGATGCGGAGGCTGTCGGGCGCCCAGGTCGCAGCCAGGGGATGCTCGTCGATCTGGCGTTGTTCACTGCCGTCCATTGCCGCCAGCCATGAGCCCCCGGTTTGTGTGGAGAGCAGCAGCCAGCGACCATCGGGCGAGATGGCCGGGGGATAGAGGAGCGGCGTCAGAAAATAGCCCTCGTCGGCCTTGGGATCCAGCACGTACCGCCCCGCTCCCAACAACTCCCGCTCGCTGCCGCTGGCAAGATCGTGAAAAATGACCGAGCCATCGGCCCGGGCGTAGATAACCTGGTCATCAATCGGAGTTCCGGGCTCAATACCCAGCACAACTGCGATATCCGCCTGCGAAGCGGGCGCGGGCGTGGGCAGGGCGAGCGGCGGTGCGGGAGTGAAGACAGAAATGACGGGCGTAGGCGCGGGAAGATCGGGCGGAACGAAGGCGCATCCCGCCAGCAGGATCAGAAGAAAAACCCAACCAAGTCGTTGCACGAATAATTTCCAATTAACCAGCATAGCGTTTCCAATGGACATAGGCGATGAGCGATCAGAGGCGACCGCCCATCGCCCAGTGCGTAGAGTATAGCAGCCATTGCAGCAATGAGCTTGACGCTTCCCACACGCTTGACCGACGGTTTCGCGACAGCTTATTTCGACGCAGGAGAATCGAGAATTTGGATGGGGCAGTAGAGGCTATAGTCAGGATTGGAATTGTCGTAAAGATGTAATCGCAGATGTTGAGGATGCGCCGCGTCTGACACGCCTGGCAGATATTCGTAAAACTGAAACGTGCGCTTTTGCGGCGCCAAAAATGGCGAACCGAAAATCATGTAATCCGACGGCTCTTCATTTCCGGTTATGATGCTTATGCTGAGAGCGTCCGCTTCTGTGGTAAGCGTGTAAACGCCCTGAACGAACCACTGATCACCTACCGGGGAAGCCTTGACCGTAGTCAAGTTCAATTCGGGCATGTTGGCGTCATTCCATCCATCCGCATCATGCACACAATGGGCCATGTCAAAATCGAAACGCATCTCTTCCAATCCATCCAACAGCCAGGGGGGAATCCAGGTTCTGGCGGAATTCCAGGACGATACATCGAGAGCGCTGGCGTCCAGTTGGGCGGGATTGGATGCGTGGAATGATTGCAGGAACACCTCCTGCACCTGCATCGCCTTATCGCTGAGAATCAATGCATAATCCAGGCCCGCTTTTTCGTCGCGCCAGATGAGCCATATTGCATCTTCGCCACGAGCAAAGGCCGCGGCCTGCCGATAGCGTTGGCATGACCAGCCATCCATGATGCAGGTTCCAGCCTTCTGCAAAGGCGAATCCAGATTCGAAAGGAGGTTCGATTCCCGCAATTGGGGGATAAAATCATCGGGCGAAGGGTCGTGAGTGGTGGATGAATGCCAGACCAGATTCACGGCATCCACGCCATCCGCGTAAGTCTCGAAAAATCCGAGGGTGACAATTCCATGCGTTACACGCCCCGCCGCCGTCATCCGCCCCACCCAGGGCACGGTGTCGGGAAGATGGAACCAACTTTTTCGCTCGAACCACTCCACGAATCCTGGAGCGTGCTT
>JALXAF010000511.1 GCA_026992375.1 Anaerolineae bacterium | reverse complement strand
CACACCGGGCACACGTGAGTGTTGGGCGCTGCGCCGAAGAAATCAGCGCTGCACGAGCAGAACATCTTGGATTTTGTGATGAGTTCGGCGTGGACTTCCAGGCCGATGACGACTTCGTATTGGGTGATTTGAGGCATGAGAGGATTAAGAGAATGCAGATGACGCAGAAAAGTCAGATGATTACAGATTTTTCAAAATGAGATAAGCCAGGTGTCGTTACGGTAAATCAGTTCAGCGCGGGCGAGTTCCTCGACCTCGACCAGAAAATGCAGGGCGTCGGGCGTGCGCCATTGGCGGATGACCTCCTGCACCTCCAGACGACGGTCGTCGATCCAGACGGCGGTGGGGCGTTGGGGATAGCTGGCCCCGGCGTAGGCTTCGACTCGCACGGGCGTTGGCTCAGACATGAATGCGATCCAGGTCCTTCCAACTGATGAGCTGGCCATTGCTGGTTTGCAAGGAGATGTCGCCGCCATAGACAACATAACCTTCTTCTACGCCCGTGAACGCGCTCCACGCCTGGATGTTGTTGAAATAACTATTCGATGCGGTCTTGCCCGCTTTGATCTCGATAGGGGTCAGCGTTTCAGCATCAGCCAACAGACAATCAATTTCTCTGCCACTGCGTTCACGCCAGAAGTAGGGAACATCCCGTCGCCCCTGGTTGCGGAAGCGTTTGATGAATTCGTTGATGACGAGATTTTCGAACAGTCCCCCTTTGAGGAAGTGCAAATCGAGTTGTTGGCCCGAGCGAATGCCCAGCATTGAGCAGGCCAGACCGGTATCGTAAAAATAGAGTTTGGGAGATTTGACCAGGCGTTTGTTGAAGTTCTTGTAGTAAGGCTGAAGCCGATAGACGATATAAGAGGCCTCCAGAACCGAAAGCCAGGCTTTGGCCGTATTGGGGCTGACGCCGGCGTCATTCGCCAGGCTGGCATAGTTGAGCAATTGCCCCACCCGCCCGGCGCACAATTGGGTGAAGCGAATAAAGGCGTTGACGTCTGTGATATTTTTGAGCAAACGAACATCCCTCTCCACATAAGTCTGGATGTAGGAGGGATAAAAATCGGTTGGAGCTATCTCCTTATCGTAAATTCGGGGATATTGTCCGGTGTAGATGGCCTGCTCATAGCGTTCGAAAACATGGCCGCTATCCCTGAGTTCCTGCAACGATAGGGGAAGCAGATGCAACACAGCGCTTCTTCCCGCCAGCGTCTGGCCGATTTTCTCCATGAGCAGGAGGTTAGAAGAACCTGTCAGAATGAAGTGGACCCCGGGATCATTATCGACGATGGTTTGGATGTAGGAAAGCAGATCGGGCGTGCGTTGCACCTCATCCAGCACCGCGCCCTGTTTGAAATTGGATAAAAAGCCGCGGGGATCAGTGTACGCGAATTGGCGCAGATCGGGCTCCTCCAACGACACGTACGGGAGCGCCGGGAAGAGTGCCTTCACCAATGTCGTCTTGCCCGATTGGCGCGGGCCTGTGAGGGTGACGACCGGGAATTTCTGCGCCAGGGCGATCAGCTTCTTTGCCAGCGTGCGTTCGATCATGACTGATGAATCCTCCGCGGACAAGATTAACACATTTGTGACAAATCTGCAATCGGATTGCGGATTTGTCACAAATTCACATTATGATGAGAGCGTAACGGTTTAGTCGGTCATTCCACTTTCCTTAAACACGCCGAATAAATTCAGGTCTGCGGGCGTTCCGCCGCCCGTCCCACTACTGGGACGGCAACATGTCCAATTCAAAACGTCAACGGAGGTTGACGTGCGGCCAGAGGCCTTTAGCCACTGACTTTCAGTCGGCGGGGCCAAAGCGCCACGAATGACTCCGCCGACTAAACTGGTACAGTCTCCATTATGATAAACGGCTTGAAAACATAAGAAAAATGTGCTATAATTGAGTTAATCCATTAGTGGAGGTTGATGTGCGCAGATGGCTTTCGAGCCGGAGTACATCGGAACGCCCTTCGGGGCGTTTTTTTATGGCAGCATTTTTGTGCCATATCCCCTGACACCCCGCTGAGAGTGTCGTTAGTACTTTTTTTCTCGCAGTATTCGAGCGATTTCCTTGGAGTAATGAGATTTGTGTTGATCGACAATCCCTTCGGTGTAAAGGTGATCATAATGAGCTGCGTGAGCCAGCAAATCAGCCAGTTGCAATCCCTCGATATCGGCTTTTTTATTTCTTATTTTTATCTCTCTGGAAGTGAGTGAGCTTTGTAACCACTCAGCAGAAACATAATTGGTGCCTTTCTGCATCAATCGTCGGTATGAATCAGCCAATTTTTGATCCGGTTTCGTGCCACGCGCTTCGATCATTACATCGCCTTTCATTCGACGGCCTCGAAGAAAGTATACATAGCGTTCCAGCATGACAGCCAAACAATAATGATAAGGTTCATAACGCCAGACGGAATAATGATCCAGATGTGCGATCTTGTCGATAGTAATGATTATCGCAGTATATTGCCATTTTTCATACATCGACAACATAACGTTCCCGAATGATAAGCGTTTGGTTTTATCTGCATATAATGAAGAGAACGCACCACGAAACCTTGCGATATCCTTTCTGTGAAAAATGATGCGCTCATCAGGATCAGACTGAAAGAATTTCAATTTGATACGACGCATATCTGGCTGAACCACGTTCATCATGTGCTGGCTTGCTACAATGACGCCAAACAGCGATAGATAGCGTTCGTTATCACCGAGATGAGGCTTCATGTCGTGATTGCCCACTTCGTCGATGTAAAGACGATAAAGCTGCTTTGTCTTATTCTGCAGAACCAACTTACGCCACCTCATTCGTCTGCTCAAACGCCCGGCCGATGCGGAAGAGGGTGGCTTCATCCAAAGGACGCCCGATGAACTGCACGCCCACCGGCAGCTTTGCGCCATCATCCTCCACGAAGCCCGCGGGCAGGGCCAACGCGGGCACGCCCGCCAGGGCCGAGGGCAGGGTGAGCACATCCAGCAGATAGAGGGCGACGGGGTCGGTGGGGGCTTCGCCGATGCGGTAGGGCGGGATGGGGGCCACCGGCGCGATGAGTGCGTCGCACCGCTCGAAAACCGCGTCGAAATCGGCCCGGATCAGGGTGCGCACTTTCTGCGCTTTCAGGTAGTAGGCGTCGTAGTAGCCGGCAGAGAGGGCGTAAGTTCCCAGCAGGATGCGGCGCTTGACCTCGGGCCCGAAACCCCGCCCCCGGGTGAGCTTGTAGTTCTCCTGCAAGTCAGGCGCCTGGGCGCTGTATCCGTAGCGCACGCCATCGTAGCGGGAGAGATTGGCGCTGGCCTCGGCCGTGGCGATGAGGTAGTACACGGGCATGCCGTAACCGGTGTGGGGCAGGGAGACTTCCTCGACGATGGCCCCCAGATCACGCAGCCGGGCCACGGCCTCGCGGGTGGCCCGCTCCACGCCCGGGTGCATCCTTTCGGTGAAGTATTCCCGCGGCAGGCCAAAACGCATCCCCCTGACGCCGCCATCGAGCATGTCGGCGTAGTGGGGAACGGCATCGGGGAAAGTCGTGCTGTCTTTGGGATCATGCCCGGCGATGGCTTCCAGCAGGAGGGCGCTATCTCGCACGTCCCGGGTCATCGGGCCCACCTGATCCAGCGAGGAGGCGAAGGCGATGACGCCGTAGCGGGAGACGCGACCGTAGGTCGGGCGCAGGCCCACGGTGTTCGTCCAGGACGCGGGCTGGCGCACGCTGCCGCCGGTATCCGTGCCCAATGCGGCTATGGCCTCGCCCGCGGCCACGGCTGCGGCCGGGCCGCCGCTGCTGCCGCCGGGCACGCGATCCAACGCCCAGGGATTGTGGGTGACGCCATAGGCCGAGTTTTCGGTGCTCCAGCCCATGGCGAACTCGTCGGTGTTGAGCTTGCCCAGGAACACCGCTCCCTGCTCTCGCAGCTTGCGAACGACTGTGGCTTCATAGGGCGGCCGGAAGCCTTCCAGGATGCGAGAACCGGCGGTGGCGGGCATGCCCTGCACGTTGATGATGTCTTTGACGCCCAACGGCACGCCCAGCAGCGGCGTATCCTGGCCCGCGGCCATGCGTTCATCCGCGAGCCGAGCCTGGGCCAAAGACTGGGCTTCGGCCACGTGCAGATAAGCGCGGATGTCGGGCTCCATCCAAGCAATGCGCTCCAGATAGGCCTCGGTGAGCTCGACCGAAGTCATGGCGCCCGAGCGTAAAAGCCGCCGGGCCTCGTGGATGGTCTGGGGAAGGTGGCTCATTGGCTGCCCTCCAGCACGGCGTGGACTCTGAAATAGCCTTTTTCGCTGGCAGGCGCGTTGGCCAGGGCGGCCTCGGGCTCCAGGCCCGGACGCACCTCGTCCAAGCGCATCACGTTGCGCAGGGGCAGCACCGACGCGGTGGGATGGATGTGGTCGGTGTCCACATTCTGCAATTGCCGGGCGTAATCAAGGATGGCGGAGAGATCGGAAGCGTAGCGTTCGATCTCCTCTTCGCTGAGGGCCAGTTTGGCCAGCTCGGCGATGTGTTGGACTTCTTCGGGCGTGAGTTTGGGCATGGTGGCAAAATTTGGAATTTCGAAATTCGAATTGCGGATTTCGGATTTCAGGAAGGCGAGTTCAGTTGGCGCAAAATTGGTCTGATTGTAAATCTGGTTGGACGCGTGATGGAGAGTAAATGCGTGAAAACCGTCGAATTGACGCTTGAACTTCCGAAGGATGTCTTTTCTGCTTTTCGACAAAAGTCTGGACAATTCCTGTATAAAATGCGATTGGCGGCGGCAGTCAAGTGGCATGAAATAGAGCAGGCCCTCGCAATCCAAGACTGCCGAAATCATGGGCGTTTCGCGCTCTGAATTTTTGGCGGCGCTAGCGCGATTCCGTGTAACGCCATTTCAGGCAACGACGGAAGAATTCATCGAGATTGGCCTTCTGAGATAACTGCTAAGTAGGTCTTGAAAAGTCTTTTTACAAATTCCAATCTGGATGGCCATACCACTAAGAGCACAAAGACACCAAGAACACCAAGAAATCTTTATTCCATCCTTTTCTTCGTGCCTTTGTGCCTTGTATATTGAATCAAAAGAGCACATTAACAAGAGAATAGTGAATCGCCGCAAAAATGAGTATGCTAATAGGGAGCCGTCTAAAGCGCCGGCTCAGAGTGCGTGAGAAGCCAGCAGCAGCCGGAGCGGGACGGCGGTCACACCTTCCATTCCATGATCACCTGAAGTCAGGAGGTAACTCATGAACGTTCGAGTGATTGGCATTGATTTGGCGGTGAAGGCAAAGCATACAGCCGCCATTCTCGACCCCGCCAGCCATCAATTTCTTGCGAAAGGGATACGTTTCCGAACGCATCCCAAGGACATGACGGAATTGATGGCCCGAGCCCGAAAAGGGGCGCCTCCGGACGTCGAGACCGTGGTCGTCTTGGCGCTGCGCTTCGCTATTCGGCTGTTAATATGCGGCTTTTTTTGGCGAAACTTTGCCTCAAAACACCTCTTGACAAAATTTAGAGCATCTTCGTGGCAGAAGAGGACGATTGGGGCCAACTGCCATAGCAGTTACCCAGATTAAGTATATCAGAAAAGAGGCAAACATAAAATGTCAGTCTGGCGATTTGACGCAAATCCGCCGGCATAGCTTTTTCGGCATGGTTCAAAATAGACGCTTTGTAGCTTGATAAATTGGCTGTTGGATGCTGGCTACTGCCCCTGTTCCGGGAAGATTCGAATACAAAATACCGAATATCAACAATCCTGTTACGGAAGACATGACAGAATTTGTCGAGTTCCCAATAACCAGAAGGAACCATGCCCCAAAAGAGCCTTTTCCGCAAACATCAAGTCGCTCCCGTCAGGCATGTCCGTCCTTGTCTGTTCACGCTGCGGAGGTTGCGCTCGGGCGGCGAATGGCGTATGATTACAAATCTCAAATCTCATCTTCCGAAAAAGAGAGCGTTTCCCCCAGAGAGGCGAAGGCATCGAGAAGATCAGCGTCCCCTCTGCGAGACTTTTTCCGGGAAGCAATTCTACAACCATTGGGAATTTTGCATGAGCGTACAACTTTCGGAACCGCGCAAGGATGCACGCATCACCTTTGAAGATAACCGGATTTTCTCCGGGCCCATCGGCGCGCCAATGGAGGATTTTGTATTGGCTGCGACCAAAGATGATGGCGAGCCTGCCGCCATCGCGGCTATCGTGGATAACAAACTAACAGAATTGGCTCGCCGCGTCCTGCGCGATGGCTCCGCCAGCCTCATCCGGCTGAACACGCCCGACGGCGCTCGCATTTACCGCCGCTCGCTTACGTTTATGATGATTGCCGTGGCCAATCGCTGTTTCCCCGACGCTCGGGTGTATGTCGAGCATTCGGTGGTCAATGGCGGTTACTATTGCCGCATCGAAGGACGCGAACCATTCACGGACGAGGAGTTGCAGCGTCTGGAACAGCGTATGCGGGAGACGGTGGAAGCGAATCTACCCATCGAACGTAAACGCGTCAGCCTCGAGGAGGCGGTACGGATTTTCGAAGAAGCCGGGGACGAAGAGAAGTTGAGCTTGCTCAAGCAGCGTCACAAGCCCGATCTCATTATCTACAAATTGCTTGAGACGCAGGATTATTTCCACGGTTACATGGCTCCCCGGACCGGATATTTGCGCTATTTCGCCATCGAGCCCGCTGATGGCGGATTTTTGCTGCGATTTCCGCATCAGGATGCCCCCACCACCATTCAGCCCTACACGGCGCCAACGCCTCTCTTTCAGGTGTTCAACCAATACAGCGAATGGCTATGGCGGTTGGGTATTCGCAATGTGGCAGGATTGAACGAGATCATTCAATCTGGCCAACTAACCGAGGCCATTCTGGTTTCGGAATCGATGCACGAACAGCATATCAGCGACATCGCAGATCAGATAGAACAGCAACGCGATCGGGTGCGCGTGATTCTCATCGCGGGGCCCTCCTCTTCGGGCAAGACCACTTTCGCCCGGCGGCTGGCCGTGCGACTGCTAGCGGTGGGGCTACGCCCCTTGCCGATCAGCGTCGACAATTATTTCGTCGACCGGGCGCATACGCCGCGGGACGAAAATGGCGATTATGACTTTGAATCGCTTTATGCAGTGGATATCGCTTATCTCAACCAACAGATCAATCAGCTCATTGCCGGCGAAGAAGTGACGCTTCCTGAATTCGATTTCACAACAGGGGAACGTCGCCCGGGCTTGAAGGTGCGCATTTCGTCCCAGCATGTCTTGGTCATCGAGGGCATCCACGCGCTGAATCCCGAATTGTTGCCTCAGGTGGATCCAAACGCCTGTTTTCGCATTTACGTCAGCGATCTGGCGCAATTGAATCTTGACCGCTACAATCGCATCTCCACCACTGACGTGCGCCTCATCCGGCGCATCGTGCGCGACGCCCGTAGCCGGGGCTACTCGGCTGCAGACACCATCGCCCGCTGGGAGAGCGTGCGACGCGGCGAGCGTAAATGGATTTTCCCCTTCCAGGATAGAGCCGACATCATGTTCAACTCAGCATTGCCCTACGAGCTTTCGGTGCTGCAACCCATGGTGTTACCGCTGCTACGTCAGATCGAACCCGACACGCGTGAATGGATCGAAGCCAAGCGTCTGCTTTCGCTACTGCGCTGGTTTTTGCCCGCGGAGCCTGATCATGTGCCATCCGATTCCATCTTGCGCGAATTCATCGGCGGCTCCATTCTCGAAGACTATCATCCCTGGATCAATCCCGTGATTTGATGGAATGCAGGTGATATGGCGGTGTAAACCGTAACGGAAATTCTCTGCAACAGGAGGACGTCTTGCAATGAGCATCAATTTTGGCACCGATGGCTGGCGCGCGGTCATCAGCGATGCGTTTACTTTCGAAAACGTGCGGCTGGCTGCCCAGGCCATTGCGGATATGGTTCGGGCGGAGCAAAGCGGCGCCGAGACGGCTGTTGTGGTGGGATACGACACGCGTTTTCTTTCCGACCGCTATGCAAAGACCGTCGCGGGGGTGCTGGCCGCCAACGGCATTCGTGTGCTGCTGACCGAAGGTTTTGCCGCCACGCCCGCCGTCTCTTACGCCATCGTGGATCAGCAGGCCGCGGGCGGCGTGATGATCACCGCCAGCCACAACCCGCCTCGCTACAATGGCCTCAAGCTCAAGGCGGCTTATGGCGGCTCGGCCAGTCCCGCAGCCAGCCAGCGGGTGGAGAAGATGCTGCTGGCCAATCTCCGGGCGGGAAAGCAGCCTCGCGAGATGCCGCTGGAGACGGGCTTGCGTCAGGGGATGATCGCATATTTCGATCCTTATCCCGACTATGCCCGGCACATCCGCTCGCTCGTCGATCTCGAAGCCATCGCCGACGCGTCGTTGCCCATCGCGGTGGACGCCATGTATGGCGCGGGCATGGGCTACACCGATCGCCTTTTGCGAGAAGCGGGCGTCGAGCTGGTCACCCTGCACCACGAGCTCAATCCAGGCTTTGGCGGCTTGCATCCCGAGCCGATCGCCAAGCATTTGACGGCCCTGAGCCAACTGATGAAAGAGAGTAATTTGATGTTGGGGCTGGCCACCGACGGCGATGCAGATCGCATCGGGGCCATGGGCCCGAATGGCGACTTCGTCGATCCTCACCGCATCATGACGCTGACGCTGGATTATCTCTTGCGCAAGGGGGAACGAGGCATTGTGGTCAAAACCGTCAGCACTACGCAAATGCTCAACCTGCTGGCGGAAGAAAACGGACTGGAGGTCATCGAAACGCCCGTCGGGTTCAACCATATCTCCGATCTCATGCTCACCCAGGATGTTCTCATTGGCGGAGAGGAATCGGGCGGCATTTCCATCAAAGGACACATTCCCGAAGGCGATGGCGTGCTGATGGGATTGCTGCTGGCTGAACTGGTGGCCAAGCAGGGCAGCGACATAGACGCCCTGATGAATCGCCTGATGGATCGCATCGGACATTTCGCCTACGCCCGCCATGATTACAAAACCAGACCCTTTTCCAAGCCCGATCTGGTTCGCCAACTCACCGATGCGGCTCCTGACACCCTTGCAGGCAAGCGCGTCGCCCGGCTCAACACCCGAGACGGCGTCAAATATCTGCTGAAAGATGGCAGTTGGCTGCTGATCCGGCCCTCGGGCACCGAGCCCGTGCTGCGCGTTTATGCCGAAGCCCACACGCCCGACGCGGTGCAGCGACTGCTGGAGGAAGGCGGGCGTCTGGCCCAAAACGCTCAAGCGGCCATGGCTCGATAATTCAGCTCGAAGGCGGCGTTGAGTGCTACATGTAAAATCAATTGACGTCATTCGACATGATTTTTGCCAAAAGTGTCAAATTTTAGCGAAAATCATCAGTAAATTCAGTAATTCACGATTTCCGCTGGCCCGCCGATTAAAATCAGGGTTAGGGGTCTTTGGCCGCCTGTCTGCCTGCGCAGACAGGCCCGAACGAGCGAAAAATGTCCCCGCAGGGGGGCATGCGGCGGAACGCCCTTAGACCTGAATTCATTCGGCGTGCGCTTGCAGACGAAATCGTGATCTACTGAAATTCGCTATCACTCAAACGCTGCGTCAAAAAAAATGTATCAACGCATCCGAATGGTTTTTGGGGTGATGTCGCCAAGCGCATAACGCATAAATCGAAATTGATTTATAAAAGACAAGTTTTGTCGGTAGCATCCAATTTACGAGCGTTTATTCTTGTTGCAAATTATGAGAGCCGATAAAGTTGTTTGTGTATTTTT
>JALXAF010000510.1 GCA_026992375.1 Anaerolineae bacterium | reverse complement strand
TCCGTCAGCTCTTCACCATGGAGGAAGTCACCTACCACGGCGAATTCGTGCATCTGGACCAGGTGAAGCTGGATGTCGCCTTTGGCGACGTCTCGCCCCGGGACATCCCCATCTACATCGGCGCCACCGGCCCCAAGATGCTGGAGCTGGCGGGCGAGATATGTGATGGCGTCGTCCTCAACTACGTGGTTTCGGTGGAGTACATTCGTCAAGCCGTGGAGCGGGTGCGAAAGGGCGCAGCGCGGGCGGGCAAGACCCTGGACGACGTAGACAGGCCCGAGCTTCTCGTCTGCTGCCTTTCGGATGATGATCCCGCCGCGGCCATGATGGCAGGCAAGACCCTGGTGGCCTACTATCTGGGCACCGAACCGCACATTATGAAAGCCAGCAACGTAGACGAAGACCTGATCCGCCAGGTGCAGGAATTCGTGGGTTGGCCTGCCACCGAGGAGGATTACCGCCGGGCCGCAGCCCTCATCCCCGACGAGGTGGTGCGGAACCTGATGGCGGTGGGGACCACGCGCCAATGCCAGGACAAAGTAGCGGAATACATCGACGCTGGCGTCACCTGCCCCATCCTCTATCCGATGATGGATGACATCAAGCCGGTCATCGACGCCTTTGCTGATTGGTCTCCATGATATTCGCCCACCGCCTCAAACGAGCCACGCCCGCTGGACAAAGAAACATCGCCCGACTCATCACCCGCTATTTCCTCGGCTGCAAGAGCTGCGGGCGCTGCGCGGCTGGGTAAAATCTCATGCTCATCGAACATAAGTGGCGCTGGTAGCGTCGTTAGGCGGCGTATCTTCAGAAACTCGGCGCGCTGCTCGTCGCCGAAGCGATGTCGACGACGAAACATTTTCATCGAGCCGACAGCGCCTGGGGCGCGCCCGCTACCAGTCTTCTCCCGCCAGTCGATTGGCTCCTGTGCAAGGAAAGGAGCTGCGGGTTTGCAAAGGATTCTGGTTCAACCGGCTTACAGTGGGCGCCATGCCCCCCACTGTAGACTTCGGAGGCCCGGCCAGACCTCCGAAGTCTTTGCCCCCCGTGACGCGCGGACAAACGGCAGAATCGCACAACCTTGCAACGGCGTGTTGGGATACACCCCCTAGAAGCCAAAGAGCCAGGCTTTTTCAGACAAGGATGACATCATCGCGAGCAGGGGACTGAGGGGCATTCTCTTCCAGATGTGAAAACCTCAAAAAAGAGCAGTGATTTTTAGCCGCCCACCAAGGTGGCTAATCCCCATCTTTCTCTCTTGCCACAAGGGCGCGAAGTCATTCCAGAATGATTTCATCCGCGTTTCCTTCTATCCATGTCGGGTGAACAGAGCTACCAAAAACTGACATTTCCGACGTCCCGATGTCAGTATCACGGGGATTTTGTGACAGGATTCCGTTGAGAAGTACATTTATACTATAGGCGAGCATCATCCTGATAGGAAAATGATGATGCCCGATGACTTCAGGTATGACGCGATGAATGCTTCTTCATAGAAAGCGTCATCAACTGTAAAAGGGAGAGGTGTGGCATAGCGCCAACGTTGGCGAGAGCGCTGGCGCTGTGGGCGGACGAGGCATGAGGGGTCCTCGCCCGCCGAGGGGGCCCTTCCGGGAAGGCGAGAGCCCGGAGGGGCTTTTTTGTTTGTAACTATACGGGCCACGGCGAGAAAACGCCTGGCGAAACAATGCTGGCCATTTATGCCAACTCTCGTCATGCGTAAAACCCTTCGGCTACGCTCAGGGCAGGCTGTCAAACGCCAGGTGGTGGTTGGCAGGGCAGCGTCATGCAATGAGCCATGGCATCGTTACAGCAGGATAACGTTTGATGCTTGACGTTTACGGCCTTGGCATAGTCGCTGTTGGCGGATATTGACTGAAAGGTCTGACATGGGAGCTGTTTTGTTTTTGAGTTTCTTTTTCGTCCGAAGGAATGCATGCAGTCTGGGAATAAATCAATCGTTCACCCCTCTCAGCCTGAATCCGCACTCTTCCTGGCAGCGCGCCCGATACTCGGGAGTAGTTATAACGAAAAAACACGTTGGGATGGACTCTTGTCTGCTACCAGAAACGTCGCCGGGGATTGCCTCAATCTTTGGTTTTCTTGAAAATCATCACGTCGCCTGAATCAGGATCGCCGTAGGTGAACAGCAAACCAGACGAATCCCCATCGTCAGTCAGACAGGCTGGAGGAATTTGACTGTTGGAGAAACGGATTCCCCAATCGGATTCATACGAATTCCCCCCAACAATACTTATCTTCCAAAACCCCGCATCCGATAGTAATTTATCCAACTTGTATTTGCCTATTTCTTGCCATTTAGGGAAATTGGCGACAATATAGGTTCCGTCGTCGTTTATTTTGATAGTCGTCCCAATATCCTGGATAGCATCCGCACTTTCACTCGTCAATGTCTGTTCGCTCAAAATATAGGCGCCAACAACATCTTCGGGGGCTGGTTCTTGAGTCACGCAGAGACCGGCATAGGGATCAAATTGCCAAAGACAAGACGACAGCAGCAATGCCAGCAGGGAGAAAACAATCATCTGAAATTTGAGTGGAGATCTTTTTGCAAGATGAGGTAACATTGATTTCGATTCCTGATGGTTTTCGGAATAGCGCTCAGCGCCAGACGTTAGAGCGAACGAGAACGATAGGTTTCTGAGTCAATATTATCACCCGCCATTAATCCTGACAATACGCGTTGACGGGCCGTCTCTTCCTTGATGTGTAAGAACACACGGATCAAATCAGGAAAAATCCGCGTCCGGAGACCACGAGAGATCGTATCATTCTTCCATCGCTTGACTTTGGAGCCTCTGTGCGGGCGTGCTATCCTTGCGGGGATGAATGAACACACGCTTCGCGTCCTGGAATTCGATAAAATCCTGGCCCGAATCGCCCGTTTCGCCAGCTTCGAGCCGGGCAAGGCGCGCATTCTGGCCTGGC
>JALXAF010000509.1 GCA_026992375.1 Anaerolineae bacterium | reverse complement strand
CCCAATAGCGGGCGAATCCCGCGGCGTCGGTGCCGCCCACGTTGGGGTGTTTGAACTGGTGGGGGATGCCGTTGGCCTCAGCCGTGCGCAAAATGTGTTGCAGCAGCCAGGGCGGCGTAATGTGTGAGCGGTCGGTGGTGGTGATGGCCGGGCCCTGGCCCAGCCGCGTGGTGGGCGGCGTTTGCTCCTGGCCCCAGCGCCCGGGCAGGTCGGGGCAGAGGGTGCCTTCCAGGATGAGGGCGACGTCCGGTTTCAGGCGGGAGCCCGCGGCCAGCGCGCCCCGCAATCCGATCTCCTCTTGCACGGTGAAGACGCCCACCAGGTCGAAGGGGAAGGGATCGCCGCTCAGCAGCTCGATGAGGGCCGCACAGCCCAGGCGGTCGTCGAAGGCCTTGCCGCTGATGCGCCCCGCGCGGGGCAGGAGCGCGTTCGGGTCGGGCGCTTCGCCCGGGGCTAGAAATCGGAATGGGGTGCGGAAGACCGCGTACTGGCCCCGTTTGACCTTGCTCTTGGCCTCGTCGCCATCCTTTGCGCCGATGTCGATGACCAGATCGCGCAGTTTGGGGGGCCTGCGATATTCCTCGGGATCGTCCACGAGATGGGGCGGGCGCAGGGAGATGACGCCGGGCAGGCGATCCGGCCCCACCTGCACCGGTTTTCCCAGCACTGTGCGGCGATTGACGCCGCCGCTTGCGTCCACGTGCAGCAGCCCGTCGTCATCGATTTTGGTGATCATAAACGCGACTTCGTCCATGTGCGCGGCCAGGACTATCTGCCTGGATGAAGCGCCCGAGCCACGTTTGATGGCGATGAGATTGCCCATGTTGTCGATGCTCAGCTCATCCACCCGGGGATGCACGGCCCGGGCGATGATGTCTCGCACCGCGGCCTCGTCGCCCGGCCCGCCCGGCGTTTCGCTGAGCCGCCGCAGCAGCTCAAGGGTGAGGATGCTCATTTTTCGGCCTCCTGAAAGTCGGGCAGGCGGTAGGCGAGATGGTCGAGGAAGGCGGCGTCGGCCTGGGCCAGGAATGCAGTCAGCAAGCGGACTGTGCGGGTCACATCCTTCAGGTCGGCGACCTCCACCGCGGTGTGCATGTTGCGGATGGGAATGCTGACCAGGCCCGTGGGCGCGCCCCCGGCTGTCACCTGGATGCCCCAGGCGTCGGTGCCGGTGCGGCTGGGCTGCACATCCACCTCGTGGGGAATCTCTAGTTTTTCGGCCAGTTCCAGCAGGGTTTGGGTGATGCGGGGATGCAGGTTGGGGCCCATGGCGATGGCCGGGCCGCCGCCCAGGGGGAAGGTGTCTTCCTCGGGCGCGCCCGGCTGCCGGGCGAAGGTCACATCCAGGGCGATGGCCAGATCGGGGCGCTGGCCCCAGGTGGCGGTGCGGGCTCCCAGGCCGCTGAACTCCTCCTGCACGCTGGCCACGGCGATGACATCGCAGGGGTGCTGCACCCGCTGCAAGGCGTCCAGCGTGGACAGCATGGTGGTCACCAGCAGACGGTCATCCAGCGCTTTGGAGGCGACGCGGTCGCCCAGCAGCTCCTGGAAGGGGCCATCCAGCACGACTTGATCGCCCACCCGCACCAGTTCGGCCACCTGGCCCGCGGTCAGGCCCAGGTCGATGACCATCTCTTCGAGCTCGGGCATGCGCTTGCGGTCTTTGGCGGTCATCAGATGCGGGGGCAGGTCACCGATGACGCCGGGCAGGGGTTTCTTGCCCAGCACCGTCACTTGCGCCCCCACCAGGGTTCTGGGGTCGTAGCCGTTTTCGACGAAGCGCAAAAAAGCGCCGTCGATGGCGCTGACCGTCAGGTGAATTTCGTCGAGATGGGCCATGAGCATGACCCGCGGTCGAGGTTCCGGGCCGCTGCCCGGTTTGAGGCCGATTACATTGCCCACGGCGTCGATGCTCACTTCCTGGCACAGGGGCTGCATCAGCCGGGCGACCAGCTTCGCTGCTTCGCCCTCGCCGCCCGACGGCCCCCGGGCCTGGGTGAGTTGTTGCAGGATGGGTTTGATTTCCATAAAAATTTTCTCGCACGAAGACGAAATGATCTCACGCAAAGTCGCAGAGCCGCAAAGGAAAAAAGAGACAAAGAAAAACTTAGCGCCTTGGCGACTTTGCGTGAGGCAAAATCAATCAGTAAGGAGCGCGGTGAGGTCGTCGATGATCCAGTCGGGGCGGGGATCGTAGGCTTGGGCCTGGGCGCGGCTGGCGATGCCCGTGAGCACGCAAATGGTTTTCAGTCCGGCCCGATGCCCGCCCAGGATGTCGGTCTCCAGGCGGTCGCCCAGCATCACAGTCTCATCGGGCGCTGCGCCCAGGATATCGAGGGCCTGGCGGAAGATGCCGGGCTGCGGCTTGCCGATGATGAGGGGCTTTTGCTCGGTGGCGGCCTCCAGAAAGGCCATGATCGCGCCCGCTCCGGGCGTGATGCCCCGCTCGGATGGGAAGGTGGGGTCGGGGTTGGTCTGCACCCAGATTGCGCCTGCCCGAATGGCCAGCGTGGCCTCGGCCATGCGGGCGTAGGTGACGTCAACATCCATGGCAGAGATGACCAGCGTCACGTCCTCGGCCCGATCCACCAGCTCGTACCCGGCCTCTTGCATGGCCCGGCGGATGCCGTTGCCGCCGATGACGATGACCCGGCGGGGCGGGGGATAGTTCTTCTCGACATAACGCGCGGTGGCCATGGCCGAGGTGAAGATGGCGTCCTCGGTCACGTGGATGTCCATCTCGGCCAGGCGCTGGACGTATTCGGCGGGCGTGCGGGTGGCGTTGTTGGTGAGGAAGAGGAAGGGCGCGCCGGTTTCTTGCAGGGCGGTGATGAATTCGGTGGCCGCGGGCAGCGGGCGCTTGCCATGGTAGAGCACGCCGTCCATATCGATGAGCCAGGCTTTGATGTCGTTGAAGGGTGGTTTGAGCATGGTGGATTGCCTTTTTGACTTTGATCGGAACT
>JALXAF010000508.1 GCA_026992375.1 Anaerolineae bacterium | reverse complement strand
GCGCCCGCTGCCTGCTGCGGCTGGGGCGCTGGGATGAGGCCCGGCAGGCGCTAGATCAGGCCCGCACGACGGTGCTGGCCCACGACATCAAGGGCGACGTGGCGGGCAAATTCAGCGTGGTCGCGTTGGAGGCCGCGTTATGGCTGGCCGAGCATCAGCCTGAGGCCCGCACCCACTGGCTGGCCCAGGCGAAGACGGCCCTGGCCGAAGCGCGCAAGCAGGCCAACGCTTTCCGCCCAGCCCAGCCCGAGGTGTGGCGCTTGTGCGGCCGCTACGAATGGCTGCGCGGGCGGCCCGACGCAGCCCGACGCTGGTGGGAAAAGAGTCTGGCCCGGGCCGAGGCCCTGGATCGTCGTCTGGATTGGGCCGTGACCGCGCTGGAGATGGGCCTGCGTTTGGACGCGGCGTCACTGCGGGCCCAGGGCCGGGCGCGACTGGAGGACGCGGGCGCCAGGGGGGAGATGGGGTTTGGGGAATCCTATTTCTGGAACGCATCTTCTTTGCCGCAAAACCATTGACTTTCGCGAAGAAGGGCGCGAAAATAAAGATACTGTACATGAGCAGGTATCCCGCAGTTCACCTGCAGATGTTCGGAGGGAAAAATGTATGCCTTCCCGTGGCAGCGGTATATCTATCCCCTGCTTTTGCTCGTGCTCTTCCTGGAGATGACGATCCTGGGCGCCGCGACCTCCTCGCATGCCCTGGCTGGGATCGCATCTTCAATGAAACCAGCTTCTCAATCCTTGCCTTTGTCCGACGAGACCGATGGCTCCGTTCTTTTCATCGAAAACGCGGGCCAATGGGACGCGGCCGCGGCTTTCCAGGTGTGGGGCGGGCCGGGCGATGCCATGTGGATCGGCCGGGATGGCAGCATCTGGCTGACGGTGTTGGAAGATGCAGAAGCCATGTCGCCGGAACGACGTCTCTACCCGCCCGAACGCGACGTCCCCGCCCGGCCCCTGCACGGGGTCCACATCAAACTCACCTTCGAAAACGCCAATCCCCGCGCCCTCATCGAGCCCTTCGCTCCCCAGGACACGGTGGTCAGCTACTTCTACGGCAACCATCCCGAGGGATGGCGGCCCCACGTGCCCGTGTGGGGCGGCGTGCGCTACCGGGATCTCTATCCGGGCGTGGATCTGATCCTGACGGGTGAAAAGGGACGGGGATTTGTGTGGCGCATGGCGTGCCAAGGCCCGTGCGACCAGGTCCTGGGCCAGGTGCGGCTGCGGGTGGCGGGTGCGGAGAGTTTGAGTCTGGATGAGGTCGGTGCGCTCATCCTCCACACCGCAGTGGGCGACCTGCGCCTGCCTTGGATTATCACCCCCGATGGTGTCTCCGGGGGCGAACCCATGGTGGAAGATGATCTCGTAGTAATGCCTTTGTCCAACACGCGGCCAGATACCCATCTCCATACAACAAGTCGGGGGCCGGGTTTGCGGTTTGGAACCTATATCGGCGGCAAGGATCAAGATTATGTTGGGGATATGGATATTGATTTCTTTGGGGATGTCTATGTGACAGGGTGGACGAATTCTACGGATTTTCCAGTGACGTGGGGTTCTTTCGATCCTACTTATCAGGGAGACGTCGATATAGTTGTTTTTTGTTTGGACGACTTAGGCCATCGACTTCGCTACGGCACTTTTATTGGCGGATCAAAGAATGATTTCGGCTTAGGAATCGATATCGATATGTACGGAAATGCATACGTCACAGGTTCAACTTACTCATCGGATTTTCCTATCACAGCAAAGACCTTTGATAGGACATACAACGGTACCGAAGACGCATTTTTCCTGAAATTGAACACACAAGGATCCGATTTAGTGGTTTCTTCCTTTTTAGGCGGTGGTTCCTTCGATACAGGAAGAGACATTGCGGTTAACAGCCAGGGTGAAATGATTGTCCTCGGTGATACATACTCTACCGATTTTCCCACGCGGCACGCCTACGCATCGACCATAAAAGGAAAGAGTGATCTTTTCATCGCCAAATTCTCGCCGGAAGGAACTGACATGCGTTATGGCACCTATCTTGGAGGGAGCGATCTTGAATGGGGGCAAAGCCTGGTTGTTGGGGGGGATGGCACAGCTTATGTCACCGGTTCCACCAAATCAGGCAATTTCCCAACCACCACATTGGATCGAACGTACAATCATGGAGACGATGCGTTTATCGCCGCGATAGGAGCAGAGGGGGATCAACTCGTATTCTCGACCTATTGGGGAGGAAGCAGAGACGATTATGGCAAAGACATCGCCTGGCATGAAGCAACCGAGACGCTTTATGTCATTGGTGACACCTCGTCACCAGATTTTCCCGTCAGCGGTCAATATGATTATCATGGCGGCGGACGGGACGCCTTTTATGTGGCGTTGAAGCCCAAGGAAAATCTCCTGGTTCGTTCTCAACGGTTTGGAGGTTCAAATATTGAATGGGGACAGGGGATAGCTGTGGATGGCTCGGGCGCCATTTACCTGACAGGTTTCACCTCTTCCAATGACATACCTTTGGCGGGCAACCCATTCCAAGATAGCTACGAATATAATGACCTCTTCATCGCCCGCCTGGCTCCCGATGGGGAACTTCGATATAGTTCCTATCTTGGAGGCAGTGGCCGTGAAGGATTCAATGAAATCACTCAGGCAAGCATTGCAGTCACCTCCGTACGAGACGTGATTGTGGCCGGCTACACCTCTTCCAACAATTTCCCGGTGACAGAAGGGGCGTTTGACAGGACGTTCAATGGGGAGATTGACGGATTTGTCGCCGAATTGGACATCATCCCGCCCGAATTGGAAAACGTGCGGGCCAGCCACGACACCATCTATCGCATCGGCTGCTATCTGGACCCCACCGCCACCACCATCCGGGCGGAAGCCAGGGACGTTCATTTGCAAAAAGTGGAACTGTACTACCGCACGCCGCTTAATTTCTTCAACTGGTATCACAAAGACATGGTGCACGAAAGCGGCAGCACCTACCAGGCCTCGCTGACCGGCTTTCTGGCCCTGCCCATCAGCTACTACGTCAAGGCCACAGACAGTGCGGGCCAGACGGCAGCCTCCTCCCCCCGCACCATCACCGTCCAGGACTGCTCGCAGCTATACATGCCCGTCATCCTGAAATAGCTCCAGAATGCACAGCAGCCTTGGCCATCTTGTTTATGCCTCCTTTTTGGCATTGTGGCATAAACATATATCAGGCCGGGTCATCCATGGGGGGCCGCACGTAGCGGTGGCGCGGGAAATATGCGTCAGAGGGGGCCATTTTTGACGATTTTTTGACAGTCGGGGTGTAGGATAGAACTGAATCACACAGAAGCAAGCGTCAGGAAAGACGCGTGGCGCGCCACGCGCTTGGTAAACAGGTCTCACGCAAAGTCGCCAAGGCGCAAAGGGAAAAAGGCAAAAAATTCTTGGCGATCTTTGCGTCTTTGCGTGAAATTTTTATCCGTATCCGCGGGCAGTCGACCGTGAAACCTGTTCCAACCAAAAAGGAGCTCCCACCATGACCATTACCATGCCGGCCGCCGCAGAAGCGTCATCGCAAGCAACCGATCCACTCGAGAAGCCCTGGCTCAAATCCTACGACGCCCACGTGCCCGCCTCGCTCAAGCCCTATCCCCGCAAGACCCTGCTGGACCTGGTGGCCGAGACCGCGCGCGAGCGGCCCGAGCATCCCGCGTTCCTGTTCAAGGACGCCCAGGTGAGCTACGGACGCTTCCTGCGAGAGAGTAACGCCTTCGCCGCTGCCCTGGCCGACCTGGGCGTGCAAAAGGGCGACCGCGTGGCCCTGCTCATCCCCAACTCGCCCCAGTTCTTCATCGCCGAGTTCGGGGCCTGGAAGGCGGGCGCGATCGTTTCGCCCCTCAACCCCCTCTACACCGAGCGGGAGCTGAAACACGCGTTGAATGAGACCGGCGCCAGGATCGCAGTCGCGCTCACGCCCTTCTACGCCAAGGTGAAGGTCCTGCAGCCCCAGACGAAGCTGCAAACGGTCGTCGCCACCAACATCAAGGACTACCTGCCCGGTCTAACGCGCATTCTCTTCACCCTGTTCATGGAGAAGAAGGAGGGGCATCGCATCGCGCTGGAGCCGGGCGACTTGTGGATGCAGGCCATGATCCGCGAACACCTGGACGCGCCCCCGCCCGACGTGCGCATCGATCCTGACGACCCCGCTCTGCTCATGTTCACCGGCGGCACCACGGGCCCGCCCAAGGCCGCCATCAATCCCCATCAGGGATTGGTGATGACCGGGATGCAGATCAAAGCCTGGTTTGGGGACATGCTGAAGGACTGGGAGGATATCATTCTGGCCCTCATGCCTATGTTTCACATCTACGGTCACGTAGGGGTGGCTGCCACGGGCTTTGTGGGGCGCCAACCCCTGGCCCTGGTTCCCAACCCCCGGGATCTGGATGACGTGCTGGCTACCATCCGCAAGACCCGGCCCGCGTTCCTGCCCGGCGTGCCCACCCTGTTCATCGCCATGATGCAGCACCCCGACGTGCGAAGCGGCAAGGCCGACCTCAGCAGCCTCAAACTCAGCATCTCTGCGGCTGCGCCCTTGCTCTATGAGACCAAACAGCGCTGGGAGCAACTCACCAGCGGTCGGATGGTGGAAGCCTACGCCTTGACCGAATCCACCTGCTCTGGCGTGTTGACGCCCGTGCTGGGTCGCTACAAGCCGGGCGCGGTGGGCCTGCCCTTCTCCGACGTTGAACTTCGCGTCGTCGATCTAGAGACGGGCGAACGCACGCTGCCCCCGGGCGAGACGGGAGAGATCCTCATGCACGCGCCTCAGCTCATGACGGGCTACTGGCAGCGGCCCGAAGCGACCGCCAAGACCATCCGCGAGATCGACGACAAACGCTGGCTCTTCACGGGCGATATCGGTTTCCTGGACGAGGACGGCTATCTGCACATCATCGACCGCAAGAAGGACGTGATCAAGCCCAGCGGCTTCCAGGTGTGGCCGCGCGAGGTGGAGGAGATCATCGCCAGCCATCCCGCAGTGGCCGAGGTGGGCGTGGCCGGCGTGCCCGACGCCCGCCAGGGCGAGGCGGTGAAGGCGTGGGTCGTGTTGCAGCCGGGCCAGCCCCTCACCGCGGAGGAGCTGCGGGCCTGGTGCAAGCAACAACTGGCCGCGTACAAGGTCCCTCGCTACGTGGAATTCTGCTCCGAGCTGCCCAAGAGTGCGGTGGGCAAGGTTCTGCGTCGGGAGCTGCGGGAGCAGGCGCCATGAGCGGCTGCACGCCAAATAGAACGCAAACACATCTGATGCACACAGATTTTCGCAGATTATTTTGATTTTATCTGTTTTCATCTGCGTAGATCAGCTTTTTCTGCGTCATCTGCGTTCTATTTAAGAAGCAGTCATAGCCGGCAGGTTCGGTCCCCGTTCATCGCCTGAAAGAGGTGACATCATGCCCATCATACTGAACGATTTCTCGAAAGCAGCTCTCGTGCAGGCCATCGAGGCCAATCTGCACGCTTATTACGCACATTTGCGGCATTGGCCGCGGGCCGAGATCCATGACGCGCCAGATTTGCTGTGGGGCGTGACCGATGTCCCTCATCCCCTGCTGAATATGGCGCTACGCGCCCGCCTCACGCCCGAAAACGCCGACCCAGCCATCGCCACCGTCATCCGGCAATGCCAGACCCGACATCTGCCCCTGATGTGGGGGGTGGGCCCGAACGACCGCCCCCAGGACCTGGGCGGGCGTTTGCTTGCGGTTGGTTTCAAGCACATCGGCGGTCCTGCAGGCATGGCTGCCGACTTGCAAACGATTGATGAGAGCCTTCCCGGCCCACCGGCGTTGCACATCCAGCCCGTGGAGGATGAATCGTCCACACGAACCCACGCCGCCATCGTGACGAAGGTGTTCGACATGCCCGAATTCGTGATCGAGGCGTTTGTCGATCTGGCCCGCTACCTGAACGCAACGCCCGGACGCCCCTGGCGGAATTACCTGGGACTGCTGGCGGGCGAGCCTGTGGCCACGGCCACCCTGTTTCTGGGAGCGGGCGTGGCGGGCATCTACAGCGTGGCGACGCTTCCGCGGGTGCGGGGCCAGGGCATCGGCTCAGCTCTCACCCTGGCGCCCCTGCTGGAAGCCCGGGCCGAGGGCTATCGCATCGGCGTCCTCCACGCCACCAAGATGGGCTTTCCCGTTTACCAGCGCCTGGGCTTCCGCGAGTATTGTCGCATCGAGAATTATCTCTGGCTGCCCGGAGATGGAGAACAGGCGTCATAAGCGGAGAACGCAGACACATCTGATGCACACAGATTTTCGCAGATTGTTGCGTGAGACATTTTCTTGCCCAGCGAGCAAGAATCCCACTGATAAGGTCCTACGAGACGCCTATCACCGCCTGAAAGAGCATCATACATCAGGCCGTTAGCAATTCAAAGCCCGCAATGAAGAAGTGTTTATCGAAAGCAAAAGCCTGAAGCATTCCTTGCCGTTTCATCAGTGCAAAACTGACAGCATCGACGAAGCTGAAATCCTGATCCGCGTAGCGTTTCAAAATCCTTTCCCCTTCTCTTTCCAGCGAGGCGTCGGAATAAACCAGCGTCAGTCGCGTCGAGCTGCGAATGGCGGTCAAAAATTGCATGGCGGCTTCATGGCCAATTCGGCGACGCACCAAATTATATGTTTTGGCGATCACCAGGTTGGTCGTGCAAAATCCGCGATGCTGTTCCAGCAACGCCCGGTAAATGGCCCGCGCTTCTGCATAATGCCCGTCATCCCGGTCGATGAGCGCCAGCCAGGCGCCCGTGTCCACGAAGATCAGCGGCCTCATGTTTGATTGACCCTGACTCTTCTTTCTCCAGATAGAAGTCGTGTCGTTCGGAGAGATCGCCTACGCCCGAAGCGCCAATGCCCACCAGATCCCACAGCGGTTCCTCTTCCAGAGGTGCTTCTGCCAGAAAGTGATCCACGCTTTGTCGCACAAGTTCCGCCATGGACACGCCCCGTTTCCGCGCCAGATGGCGCAGCGCCTCTATCTGCTCTTCGCGCAAATAAAGTTGAAAAGGTTTTTTGTGCGAGACAGCCATAGGATTCACCTCATTGGAGATAACAAGATTATACATGGCTTCGAGTGATCACACAATGGTTCAATAGTGTGAATCCGCGTTGCATCTGCGCAAATCAGCGTTCTCCTTGGTCTGTGTCCTTGCCCTCTCTTTTCCACCAGGAGTTGAAAATGAAGACGCACCCCCAACGTGTCCTGATGATCACACTGAGCCTGTTGCTGGGGTTTGCTGTGCTGTGGGGAGCCAGCCATGCCCTGGCCCAGGGCCCCGTCAGCCCTCATCAGGGCCAGGGGCAGAAAGGTGGCCCACGCGCGGATGGCGACCCTGATCGCCCGCTCTCCTCCTACACCCCCGCCGCAGTCGATATCCCTTTGGATCAGATTCCGGTCGAGGCGCGGCTGCGGGCCGCCCAGCTCATCGAGGATATGCGAGGCACCTCCCTCGCGCCCGGGTGGAGACAGGCTGTGCTGGGAGAAACCGTGCGACCTCTCTATCGCCCCGATATCGACACGCCGGCCTATTACGAATTCCAGGTGCTGGCGAACAATGAACCGGCTGGGTTCATCGTCGTCAGCACGGGCGAGCATGATTTCCCCATCGCCCACTGGAATTTTAGCGGCGAGCCGCCTACCCGCCTGCTGGACCGCAAGGCCACGGAACAGGAAAAACAGCCCGCGCGCTATTACAGGCTGGATGCCCTGGATTACGCGGCCGAGGACGCGCAGGGGGAGCTCATTGCCCCCTTGACCACCCTACCCCTCAAGGTTTCGGGCATGGATCCGGCCTGGCTTGATCAGCCCGTGGAACTGAGCCAGGTGACCTGGCAGCCTGCCACGACCGGTGCCGACGATCAGAACCCGCCCACTCAGGGGGAATTTCAGCGCGTGGGCCCGGAACGGTCTTCCCTGCAACTGGGGGCCTGGACATCATGGAGCCAGCTCAAACAGGAATACAGCCAGGCCTATGGTGTGCTCATCGAAGCGTTGCTTCGGGACGCCGTGGAGGAATGGGACGTGGAACGCCGTCTCCAGGAGGAAGGCGAGACCCTGGTGCCGGGGGATGTGCGCACTCTGGCGCTTTTGTGTAGCACGCCCACCATCCATCTCGAGGGCGCGGGCGCGGGGCATGTGGACGCGCGCATGCTCACCCGGTCCGGGCTGCCTCCGGCCTATCAGATCACGGTCCTGAGCGCGGTCGCGGGCCAGGCATTGCCGTTGGATGTGTTCATCGATTGTTCCGGGCAGCCTCCCCTCGTTTATCACTACACCATCATCCAGGAACCACCGACCCTGTTCCTCCCCATGTTCCAGCGACAATCCCGCAACGGCTACATGGGCACCTTGCTCGAACCCTTCGCGGCGAACTGGACTCAGAACCAGGGCTCCTACTGGGCCTGGGCCGGAACCAATGATCAGACCATGTATCGGCAAACGACCTTTGTGCGCCCTCCCAACATTGGCACGTGTTTCAGTGGGTGCGGAGCCACGGCCTGGGCCATGCTCTTTGGTTGGGCCGATTATCAGGCAGAAAGCCCCTACTGGACCTACTGGCATCCTCGCTACGGCCTCTATCGCAAGGATGGCGGCAAAGGCGCGAACGTGCGCGCGCCCCTGACCATGACCAAGGGCATCGAGAACATCACCTGGGAGATCAAAGATGACATCGCCACCTGGTGCGCGTTCGGCAGCGCGCCCACCTTCCCCTGGGATATGCACCAGGCCGCGCGCTATTTTCAGGGACGCACCGGCACGCATTTGCGAACCCATTACGATGTGTTCGGCATTCCCGAACGCCGTCTGCGCGAATACGCCCGGGATTCGATTTTCTACCGCAAAACCCCGGCCATCATCGGCACGGGCTGGCTCAAGCACTATCCTTTGGCCTATGGCTACTATTTCCGCTCCTACCGTTTCCTCTTCTGGAAGCGATACCACCGCTATTTCTGGGTCAACCAGGGCTGGGGCGGCGCTGGCAACGGCTGGGTCCCGGCCCGCACCTGGTTCGCCGGTGAAATCTGGCCGTAAGCTCCGTTTAGAATGAGCAGTGATCAGGCGCCACAAACGACAGCTCGCCGATACCGAGAAAACGCCTCGCAGCCAGGCTGGCGGGCCGTGAAACGTGATGCGTGATGCGTAAGATGCTCACGTTTCACGTTTCACGCATCACGCTCGTTGTCGCCTCGCTCAACGTTGTCCTGATGATCTCAATCCTAATCCTGATCCTATTTACGAAACAGAAGGGTGCTCTTATGAACAAGAAAATCTGGCTTCTTTCCGCCATCCTGCTTTCGTTGGCCGCCATCCTGGCCGTGACGTCGTCCGTCCCCCTCGTGGGTCAGGCCGTGGCGCCCCAGGCCCCCACCACTGCCTGGACCCTCTCCTCCCAAGGCCTGTACGGGGGAACCATCAACGCCCTGGCCCTCTCGCCCAATTTCGCTGCGGACAAAACCCTATTCGCCGCCACCGAGGGCAACGGCGTGTACAAAAGCGTGCAGCGCGGCGACGCCTGGACGCCCATCTCCCAGACCTTTTTGAACGCGAACGTGGAGGCTCTGGCCCTTTCGCCCAACTTTGCCACGGATAAAACCCTGTTCGCCGGAGTCAACGACGCACAGCACAGTGGCGTCTACAAATCCACGGACGCGGGCCAGACCTGGCATAGCGCGACCACCGGTCTCACCTATTCGAGGGTGAACTCGTTGGCGATTTCGCCTAACTTCACCTCGGATCACACCCTGTTCGCGGCCACGGCCGGGGGCGGCGTGTTCAAGAGCGTGGATGCCGGCG
>JALXAF010000507.1 GCA_026992375.1 Anaerolineae bacterium | reverse complement strand
CGCGGCCAAACTGCAATTGCTGATCGATCGCATCCGCACGGCCCCCAGCGGCTATGCCGGATTTTTCGACGCGGAAAAAATTCGCGAGCCGGAGCTGGAGAAACTCCGCCAGTTCGATGAACGCATCGCGGCCAGCGCACCCGCCATCGACGAGGACATCGATCAGATAGCGCAGGCAGTGGAGGCGGGGGAGGATTACAGTCCGGCGCTGAAGACGCTGCTCAATCACCTGGGCGAACTCGACGAATGGATGGATCATCGCAAAGAGACCATCCGGGCCATGGAAGCGGAGACCTCCGCCCTGCCCGAGGCGTCCGCTGTCGAAGACGCGCCGCCGGCCGCCCCAGAAGACCAATAACCGACATCGGCTAACATTTCACTTTCATCCCAAGGAGCAATACCATGGTACGAATTTTCGACATCATCCAGGCCCCAGATATGCGCGGCGACGATCTGGTGCTGCGCGTGCCCCAGACCGGCTGGGGCGATATCCGTCTGGGCTCTCAGCTTGTGGTGGGCGAGAGCCAGAACGCGGTTTTCTTCCGCGATGGCAAGGCCCTGGACACCTTTGGCCCGGGCCGCCACACCCTGACCACCGCCAACATCCCCCTGCTCATCAATTTGCTGGGCAAAGCCTTCGATGGTGAATCGCCCTTCAAGGCCTCGGTCTACTTCGTCAACATGATCGACATGCTGGATCAGAAGTGGGGCACCTCCCAGCCCATCGCCCTGCGCGATCCTGATCTGGGCATGGTGCGGCTGCGGGCCTTTGGCGCATACTCCTTCAAGGTGGCTGACGCCCAGCGCTTCGTGGCGCAAATCGTGGGGCAGCGCGGGCTTTATAGCACCGGCGAGATCACCAACTGGCTGCGCGGGCAGATCGTCTCCACTCTGACCGATCTGCTGGGCGAGACCAAGGCGGGCCTGTTCGACCTGCCCTCGCTGATGGAAGAGCTGGGCGTGGCCCTGAAGGCCAAGATGTCCGAA
Source organism: Anaerolineae bacterium (assembly GCA_026992375.1). GTDB lineage: Bacteria > Chloroflexota > Anaerolineae > J102 > J102 > M2005. The sequence continues at coordinate 8,864 of JALXAF010000507.1, read as the reverse complement.
CGCTTCGAGCAGGTGGGGCTGCAATTGAAGCAGATATTCATCGAATCCATCAGTGCGCCCGAAGAGACCCTCAAGGCCATCGACGAGCGGGCCGCGATGGGCGCCATCGGCGATATGCAGAAATATCTGCAATTCAAGGCCGCGCTGGCCATGGGCGACGCGGCCAAAGCCTCGGGCCAGGGAGGCGGCGGCATGAGCGAGGGCCTGGGCCTGGGCGCAGGCATCGGCATGGGCGCGGGCCTGGGCGGCATGATCGCACAGGCCATGGCGGGGGCACAGCAGCAACCCCAGCAACAGCAGGCCGCAGCGCCCGCCACGCCCACCACCAAAGACGAAATCCAGGCCATGTTGGATAATCTGGATATGCGGCTGGCCAATGGCGAGATCAGCGAGGCAATCTACGAAAAGTTGACCGCCAAATGGCAGAAACGTCTGGATGAAATGACGTAAATAACCATTTTTTCTGGTAAAATCAAAGGATGCAATGGCAATCCGCTTTTGCATCCTTTTTTCGTTCACCGCCCGCGTAGCGGGTGAAGCGTCTTACTGGAGATTCTCATGCACAACGATTTCGGTGCCAGATTGCAAAAATACGCCAAGCTTGTGATTAAGGTGGGCGTCAGCATCCAGCCGGGCCAGGAGCTGGTGTTGCGCGTGCCCATCGACGCCGCGGCCCTGGCCCGCAAACTGGCCATCGAAGCCTACAAAGCGGGAGCCAAATACGTCAACGTCTTTTACAACGATGACGAGCTGACCCTCATCCGTTACCAATACGCGCCTCGCGACAGCTTCGATTACTTCCCCGACTGGTACGCCCACGCCATGATCGACTTTGCCGAAAATGGTGACGCCATTCTCTCGGTGTACGCCTCGGATCCCGATCTGCTGAAAGACCAGGATCCGGAGCTCATCAGCGCCTCGCGCAAGGCCGCGGCCCAAAAATTGCGCCCCTTCTCCGAACTGCTGGGCAAGGATTACGCGCCCTGGACGGTCATCGCCGCGTCGACGCCCGGATGGGCCAACAAAGTCTTCGCTCATCTGCCCGAGGCGGAACGCGTGCCCGCCTTGTGGGACGCCATCTTCAAAATCTGCCGGGTCGATGCGTCCGATCCGGTGGAGGCGTGGCGCAAGCACACCGAAGAGCTGGTCAAACGCAGCGCCTACATGACCGAAAAACAGTACGTCGCGCTGAAATACACCGCACCCGGAACTGATCTCACCCTGGGTCTGCCCGAAAATCATGTGTGGATGGGCGGTTATGGCAAGACGCCCCAGGGCAATCCCTTCACCGCCAACATCCCCACCGAAGAGATCTTCACCCTGCCGCATAAGGATCGGGTGAACGGCACGGTGCGGGCCACCCTGCCCCTGAGCCTGCACGGCAATCTGGTGGAGGATTTCTGGTTCCGATTCGAGGAGGGCAAGGTGGTGGAAGTCCACGCTGCCCGGGGCGAGGAAGTGCTGAAGAAGCTGTTGGAGACCGACGAAGGTGCGGTGCATCTGGGCGAGGTGGCGCTGGTGCCCCAGAGTTCGCCCATCGCCCGAACCGGCATTCTCTTCTACAACACCCTCTACGATGAAAACGCCTCCTGTCATCTGGCCCTGGGGCGCGCTTATCGCACCAGCCTCAAGGGCGGCGAGGAGATGAGTGAGGAGGAATTCGGCGCTGCGGGCGGCAACGATAGCCTCATCCACGTGGATTTTATGATAGGCTCTGATGAAATGGATATCGACGGCATCCTATCTGATGGCAGCGCTGAGCCCGTCTTCCGCCAGGGCGAATGGGCGTTCGAGGTATAACCCATGCTCACCATCATCAAGCTGGGCGGCGCGCTGCTCACCGATAAATCCCGGCCCGATTCCCTGCGCACCGATCTGCTGGCCCGCATCGCCCGCGAGATCAAGGCGCACCAGGCGGAGGGGCTGCTCGATGAGCTGATCCTGGTGCATGGCGTCGGCTCCTACGGGCATCTCCCCGTGCTCCAGCATCAGCTCCATCGCGGCTTCCAGTCACCCGAGCAACTCCTGCCCTTCTCGCGCACCCAGAGCCAGGTGATGCGTCTGCGCAGCGCCATCGTCACAGCCCTGCAAGACGCGGGCGTCCCGGCCGTGCTCATGCTCCCCAGCTCCGGCATGACCGCGGACAACCGGCGCATTCGAGAGCAGTTTCTCGATCCGGTGCGGGGCTTTTTGCGTCTGGGCATGACGCCGGTGTTGGGCGGCGATATGCTGGTCGATGCCCGCGTCGGGTTCAGCGTGTATAGCGGCGACGCCATCAGCGTGGATCTGGCGCTGCGCCTCGACGCCCGGCGGCTGCTCTTCGCCACCGATGTAGATGGCGTTTTCGATGCCGATCCCCGTCATCGCGCCGACGCCCGGCGCATCCCCGAGCTCAGCCTCAGCCGCATGGCCAATGTGGCGCTTTTGGGGCGAGAGCTGGATGTGAGCGGGGCCATGGCGGGCAAGCTGAAGGAGATCGCCCGGGCGAAAGCGCGCATCCAGGCGGGCATGACGGTCAGGCTCTTCTCGATGATGGAGGAAGGCAGGCTGCGAGCGGCCCTGCAAGACGGCGATGTCGGCACAAAGGTCGTGATTTGAGCGATTTTGAAATACGCGCGGGATTTTGCCGCTGACCCCAATTGGATGTATAATAACTAGTCGCCTCAGTGCAGGGGAGGTCTCCGGCCTTCCCTCCTTTTTTGTCGTTTTCCGGGCCTTTTTGCGCCCGCACCTCATACAAACAAAAGGAAGTGTAAAATGCCGAAACGAACCTGGCAACCCAAAGTGCGCAAGCGCGCCAAAACGCATGGCTTTCGGGCCCGCATGAAAACCACCGGCGGCCGCAACGTCCTCAAGCGGCGGCGTCTGCGCGGTCGCAAGCGCCTGACCGTCTAAGCAACCTGGCGAATTCCGTGCGCCGGCAATTTCGTCTCCGGGATAAAAAACGCTTTCAGCAGGTTCGCAGGCAGGGACGCAGCTACAAGCACCGGCTGCTGATCCTGGTGATCCTGCCCAATGATCTCCCTCACAGTCGATTCGGCTTCACCGCCAGCAAACGCATTGGCAACGCGGTCAAACGCAATCGCGTGCGTCGGCTTATGCGAGAATCTGTGCGACTGATGTGGGATGACATTGCTCCCGGATGGGACGTGGTGTGCATCGCCCGACGTCCCATTGCCAACGCCGATTTCCATGACGTGCAGGCCGCTTGCAAGCAGATGCTTGCGCAGGCGGGCTTGTTGCAAGACAGGTATCATGCGTCTCATCTCCAACCTGATCAAACAGCTCTTTCTTAAGCTCATCCGCTTCTATCAGATAGCCTTATCGCCGATGTTGGGGAGCAACTGCATCTACACGCCCACTTGCTCGCATTACACCTATGAAGCCATCGAGCGGTTTGGCGTGATCAAGGGCGGATGGTTGGGAGCCAAACGCATCGCCCGCTGCACGCCTTTTCATGAAGGCGGCTATGACCCGGTGCCGGAAGAACTGGTTGATGATTCACGATCAGCACGATCATCATGATCACCACCACACATGATCCACTCGGGGGCGCCCCCGATATTCTTTTCACTGGACGGAAAACAGCGTGACACGATCGAAAAAACGGATTCTCATTCTCTTGCTGGTGCTGGTGCTGGCCGCGATACTTCTCAGTGGCTGCGGCGGCGTTGATCCCCAAACAGGAGCTTACAAGCCTGGCATCTTCGAGCCGTTGGCTGCGCCTTTGCGCGCGCTGATTGTCTTCTTCCACGACAAATTGCTGGTTCCCGTCATGGGCGAGCCAAACTCGTGGGGCTGGTCTATCATCCTTGTGGCGTTGCTCATCCGGCTATTGCTGCTGCCTCTGGGCCTGAAGCAGATGCGGTCCATGAAGGAAGCTCAGGCCAAGATGAAGATATTGCAGCCGGAGCTGGACAAGATAAAGAAGAAATACGCCCACGACAAACAGAAAATGCAGCAGGAGCAGATGAGGTTGCAGCAGGAGGCGGGCATTATGAAGGCCCAAATGGCAGGATGTCTGCCCACTTTGCTGCAAATGCCCATCCTGTTTGCATTTTATTACGCGCTCATCGGCCTTGCGGCGGGGGCGGTGGAAGGCGTTTCCATTGTCGGCTCGTCCTGGTACTTCATTCCCGACATCTCCAAGCCCGAGTACCGGCAGGGGATGAGCTGGCTGACCAACGACTTCACCCTACAGAAGCTGACCCAACCTGATATCTGGCCCTATCTGGTGCTGCCCGCGTTGCTGGCTATCACCCAGTTCGCCATGACCAAATACACCCAGCAGGCGCAGCCCAAGCAGGATGACAGCAATCCTGCTGCGGGCATGATGGGCAACATGACCTGGCTTATGACCCTGATGTTCGTGTGGTTCGCCTTGCAGGTGCCCGCTGGCCTGAGTCTCTACTGGGTGGTCAGCAACGCCTTTGCTCTGGCGCAGCAACTCTATGTGAACAAGCAGGCTCACAAGTGGGAAGATCAACTCGAACTCGAAGGAGTCAAGATCGCCGTTGGCAGAAGCGCAGCAGCCAACGCCGAAGATGTGGAATTCAAAGACGCGGACAAAAAAGCAAAACCCGCGCCTTCTTCTCCGCCGCCAGCCAAACGCAAGCGCCGTCGCAAGCGCTAGACGCATCCATACAAGAAGAACATTATGCCTGAATTTGAAGCTCGCACCGTCAAAGAAGCTATCGCCAAAGGTCTCGAAGCCCTGGGCCTTTCTCAAAACGAGGTTGTCATCGAGATCGTCGATGAAGGGCGTTCGGGCGTCTTCGGCGTGGGGGCCAAGAATGCTGTAGTTCGCATCATCCCCGCAGCCAACGCGGAGGCGGAAGCCGAAACGCCCGCTGCACAGCCCGAAGAAATCGCCGCGCCCGCCGCAGACGAGACGCCCGAGTCCATCGAGCCAGCGCAAGAAACCGAGCCCGAGCCTGCTCCTGAACCCGAGCAGAAAACCCCCGTTTTGAGCGCTGAAGATGAGCAGGTGCTGGCCACCAGCGCCGACTTCCTCCAGGGCGTGCTGGATCGCATGGGCCTGGACGCGAAGGTGGAAACGCAGATCGTCGAGGGCGATGAGGAGATCATGTATCGCCTCAACATCACCGGCGATGATTTGGGCATTCTCATCGGGCGTCGGGCCGAGACCCTGGATGCCCTGCAATATCTCACTCGGTTGGTGGTGAACCAACACACCCATCGCTGGTATCGCGTCGAGGTGGATGTGGAGAATTACAAGCGGCGCCGGGAGCAGAGCCTGCAACGTCTGGCCCGAAACATGGCGGATCGGGCCGTAAGCGAAGGCCGCACCATCGTGCTGGAGCCTATGCCCGCCCGGGAGCGCCGCCTCATCCATCTGGCTCTGCGAGATCGAGAGGATGTGCGCACCGAGAGCATCGGCGAGGGCGACGCCCGCAAGATCACCATCATCCCCAATTGATGCAGCCTTTTCCTTTCTCCTCCAAATCCATCCATTACCCTCGCTGAACGCGGGGGTTTGTTTTATCCGCAGCAATTCGCTAAAATCGACGTATGCCCGAGACCATTCTCTGTGCGATGCCCGAGGCCACTCGGGCTCTGGCCCGAAGACTGGCCGAGAACCTGGAATGCCCTGTGGTTATCGCCCTGTATGGCGATCTAGGCGCGGGCAAGACCTTGTTCACCCAGGCCTTGGCCCGGGCGCTGGGCGTCACCGAGCCCGTCACCAGTCCCACCTTCACCCTCATCAACGAATACGATCTGCCCGATGGCGGCAGGCTCTTCCACGTGGACGTCTATCGTCTGCAAAACGCTGCGCCCGAGGCCATCGCCCTGGGGCTGGAAGACCTGTTCGATGAGGGAATCGTGGTCATCGAATGGGCGGAACGCATCGCGTCCCTCCTGCCCGAGGAACGCATCGACGTGCATTTTCAGCACGCGGGCGATGACGTGCGCCGCCTCACCATCGATGATCGTCGCGCGCCGCAATTGCTATGAAAATGGACTGATCGCTGGTCGCCGCAGATTCGCAAAGCCAACGTTGGGCGAGCCTGCAAAAAGCGTGATGCGTAATTCGTAATACGTGAGGTCGTTACGCATCACGTATCACGCATCACGCATCACGACTCCCACACGTCATTTCGAGGGAGCGCAGCGACCGAGAAATCCCCAATCCCAAATCCGAAATCTCAAATCCCCCATGCTCCTCGCCCTCGACACCGCCACCCAATACGCATCCATCGCCCTGTATGACGGCCATGCGGTCGTCGCCGAGCTGAACTGGCGCTCGGAGCGACGTCACACGGTGGAGCTGGCCCCGCAAGTGGATAATCTGCTGCGGCTGGCTGGCGTCGCGCCTGCGGACCTGACCGCGCTGGCCGCAAGCATCGGGCCCGGCTCCTACACCGGCACGCGCATAGCGCTTAGCTACGCTAAAGGCGTGGCTCTGGCCCGCGATCTGCCCCTCATCGGCGTCGCAACCCTGGACGCGCTGGCCTACCCGCATCTGCCTGCGACGCGGCCGCTCTGCGCTTTGGTCGCCGCGGGCCGCGGGCGCTATTGCTGGGCGGTCTACGCCCCCGCAGCCTCCCGGCCCCGGCGTCTCACCGAATTCGGTCTGGACAAATTGCCCGAACTGCTGTCGCAAATCCAGCCGCCTTTGCTCTTCGTCGGCGAACTGAGCCCGGAGGACCAAGCCCGGTTGGGCGCAGAATGGGGCGAGGACGCCGCCGTTCTCTCGCCTGCCCGGGCGGTGCGGCGGGCGGGTGCGCTGGCCGAGCTGGCCTGGGCCCGCTGGCAGGCGGGCGATGTCGATGATCCCGTCTCCCTCAGCCCCATCTACCTGGGATAAGTCATCAAACGCAACGACTAAGGTAGTGGCCCCAATCGCCCTCTTTTGCCACGAAGACACGACGGAAACGAAGACGCGAAGTCATTCAGAAAGGATTTTATCCGTGTTTCCTCCTATCCGTGTTGAGTGAACTGAGCTACGTCGGCAGTCACGATAAGTCATCAAACTCACCATCGAGAATCCTATGGGAACCGTCCTGCTCACCATCAAAAAAACGCCTTTACATCTTCGTCTCCATCGATTTCATCGCCGCCCTGCTTTAAGGATTTCTCGATGGCGCTGAGACGGCTCCCTCATGCAGGCTTAATCTTCCATGTCTGAACTGCCATTCATTCTCGACGAGATGACCGTCGAGGATATCCCCGAAGTCATGCGCATCGAGCGCCGGGTGTTTTCGGCCATGTGGACTAGCGGCATCTATCGACGGGAGATCACCGCCAATCCCTGGTCTCATTACTACGTGCTGCGTCCCAAACACCCTGCGCTTCCTCCCATTTTGGCGTATGGCGGCGTGTGGCGGATGGACGAGAGCGCGCACATTCCCACCATCGCCACCCATCCAGATTGGCAGGGGCGACGATTGGGCAGCTATCTACTGCTGCATTTGTTACTGAAGGGAGAAGCGCTGGGCTGCACCGAGGCGACGCTGGAGGTGCGGGCCTCCAACTATCCCGCACAAAAGCTCTACTTGCGCCATGGCTTCGAGGTTGCGGGCATTCGCTACCATTATTACAATGATAACGGCGAGGACGCCGTGATCATGACCCGCCCCACATTGGCCCGCACCGCGCTGCTTGCCGAACTGGCCGCGATGGAGGCCGATTTGCAAGAGCGATGGCGTCGCTATTACTTCTCTTCGCCCGCCTGACCCGCTCGGAGGAACCTCATGTCATCCGCAGACGCCCTGGAACAACTCGCAGCGCAGATTCGCTCCTGCCAGAAATGTCCTCTGGGGCGATTGCGCACCCACGCCGTGCCGGGCGAGGGCCCGGCCGACGCCGAGATCATGCTCATCGGCGAGGCCCCCGGCTACCACGAAGACAAACAGGGCAGGCCCTTTGTGGGCGCGTCCGGGCGGCTGCTGGAGAAGCTGCTGGCGCAGATCCATTTCACTCGGGAGGACGTGTACATCACCAACGTGGTCAAGTGCCGTCCGCCCGCCAACCGCGACCCCCTGCTCGTGGAGATCGAAGCCTGTCAGCCCTGGCTGCGCCAGCAGATCGACCTGATCGATCCATTGGTGATCGTCACATTGGGGCGATTCTCCATGGCGCAATTCCTCCCGCCCTCGGCCCGCATCACCCGGGTGCACGGCCAGCCGATGATGCAGGAGGATCGGGCGATTACACCTATGTTTCATCCCGCCGCGGCCCTGCGCAACGCCAATTGGATGCGGGATATGGAGGCGGATTTCGTCAGAATTCCCGAACTCTTGGCCAAGGTGCGGGCGTTGCGCGCCGCCCGAGAGCAAGAAGGTCGCGGGCCCGAACAGCTCTCCCTCTTCTGAATGCATCGCCAGAAACGGCGATTTTTATAGAACCCAATACACTTGACATTGTCGGAAATAAGAAATCCTGGCATCATGCTGCTGACAAAGCTCAAAGATTAATGAATAATGATTAAAGGCTGCATCAACGTGGTTTTCACTTTAATCATCAATCATTGATCATTAATTTGGGCATGATTGAGCAGAAAGCGTGGGAGAGCGCCTCGCGGCGGGTTATTTCCAACAATGTCTCACCAAAGACCGGCCAGGGCGCGGCGCGCCTGCGGCCTCCGGTCACGCGAGCAAAAAAGGATAAGCCATTGACCACGTATCAGGAAGAACAACCGACATTGCGCATCATTCCCCTGGGGGGGCTGGGCGAGTTCGGCAAGAACATGATGGTGTACGAATACGGCGACGCTATCATCCTGGTGGATGCGGGCCTGATGTTCCCGGAGGAGGACATGCCGGGCATCGACATCGTCATCCCCGACATCAGTTATCTGACCGACAACGCCGATAAACTCCAGGCCATCCTCCTCACCCACG